>CAZIDT010000022.1:0-10605 GCA_964537855.1 uncultured Nitrosomonas sp. | reverse complement strand
GATTTTTATTACTTCTGAATGATTGAACAGAATAATTTTGCTAGCTTTATTTCATCTATAAGCGCGGGGTGGCTAATGCTAAGCTGCGCAACATCTGGTAAAACCAATAAATTTTGCAAGTATGAAAGCTGAATCTAAAGTTAGATTAGAAAAATCAGCTGCTGATCATCATCAGCTGATGCATGCCTTTACTATTTTCAGTCAAGCGTCCGAACAGCTTTCAAATGTTTATCGGGATTTACAGCAACAGGTCGAGCATTTAACGAATGAATTGGCCTTGGCCAATGGTGAATTACAACGTCAGCTCGCACAAAAAGAGAATATTTCTCAACAACTTAGCTTGTTGTTATCAGCTTTACCGGGGGGCGTAGTTGCTATCGATAATGAAGGTACTATTGAAAGTGCTAATCCAGTCGCTCTATCTATCCTCGGTGAGCCATTATTACAATGTACCTGGCAGGAGATACTCGAAGATCGTTTATTAGCAACGGGTATTACTAACGAGTGGAATTTAAGAAAAGAAGCACATAATGATTTTCGTCGTATTTCAATTGAAAGCAGTGTTTCTGAAGATTCAGGGAAAATGATTTTATTAATTCAAGACATTACTGAAGCATATACAAACCAAGAGAGAATCAAGCGTGAACAAAGACTTGCAGTTATGGGAAGAATGGCAGCAAATTTAGCACATCAATTGCGCACCCCGCTTTCTACAGCATTGATTTATGCCACACACCTGAGCAATAGTGAGTTATCGACTCAGGAGAGAAGCAGCTTTGCCGTAAAAACAATTGAACGGCTTCAGTATTTGAATCAGCTGATTAATAGCATGTTGCGGTTCGTGAAAGGTGAATTAGTAAAGAAAGAAGCGGTGGTTATCTCGGTTTTGTTATCCGATATTCAAAGTTTGGTACTACCCCACATGCTAAAAAAGAACTTGCAGCTTGTAATTAAGGATGGTGGCGAGGGAGTAACGCTAACCGTTAATTACGAAGAGCTTTGCAGCTCACTGATAGCGCTACTTGAAAATGCGATGCAGGCTTCGCCTGTAGGCGGATGTGTTTCATTAACCTGTAGCTTAACTACCGATGAAGTACTATTTACAGTAGCTGATCAAGGGGATGGTATTGATATTGTAAATGAGGAGCGCTTATTTGAGCCTTTTTTCACTACACGCCCAGATGGAACTGGCCTAGGGTTAGCAATTGTACATAGTGCAATTAAACAAATGGGGGGTGATGTGCAAGTAAAGTCACTTGCAGATCGCGGTAGTGAATTTATTATTCGGCTGCCAAGGGCAAGCTTGAGCAATACCACCAATTCAGATCTATCCAGCTTTATTTAGAGGGCTATTAAAATGAATGAGCTATCGATTCTGATTGTAGAAGATGATCAGGATTTATTAGAGGCAATATGCACGACAGTCAAGTTGTCTGGTTATAAAGCATTAGGAGCATCGAGTGGCGCTACAGCGCTTGATATACTCAATTCTCAACGAATTGGATTGGTCATTAGCGATGTGCAAATGCAACCCATAGATGGCAATATACTATTGAAAAAGATTAAGGAAACTTATCCAGATATCCCTGTGCTGCTGATGACGGCCTATGGTGAAATTAATAAAGCGATAGCTGCAATGCGTGCAGGGGCCAGTGATTATTTGTTGAAACCCTTCTCGCCCGATTATTTATTGACCTATATAAAGAATTATTTAGTGACAGTGAATAACCAACACAAAAAGTATGATGAGATTGTTGCTAAAGATCCCAGAACCAGCGCAATGTTCTCTCTAGCTGAACGTGTAGCAGAGTCATCAGCTACAGTCATGTTGATTGGTGAAAGCGGAAGTGGGAAGGAAGTTTTGGCTCGTTTTATTCATCAGCATTCGCCGCGTGCAGAAAAACCGTTTGTAGCTATCAACTGTGCTGCTATCCCTGAGAATTTATTGGAAGCAACATTATTTGGATATGAGAAGGGGGCATTTACTGGCGCAGCTCAGACCCAGCCTGGCAAATTTGAGCAAGCAAATGAGGGTACCCTATTGCTGGATGAGATATCTGAAATGCCGCTAGGTCTGCAAGCTAAGCTACTTAGAGTGCTTCAAGAACGAGAACTAGAGAGAATCGGAGGTAGAAAACCTATTAGACTAGATATTCGTCTTCTAACGGCATCAAATCGTGATATATTTTCTTTAGTAAAGCAAGGCGCCTTCCGAGAAGATTTGTATTATCGACTCAATGTTTTTCCTTTAGAAATTGCGCCTCTGAGAGAACGTCCATTGGACATCGAGCCCTTGGTTCATCGAATACTTCAGAACCCGAACAAAGGGATAAAGGGACGTAAATACTCCTTGACGAAATCAGCGTTACTCGCACTTAATCGATACTCTTGGCCGGGAAACGTTCGAGAATTAGAGAATGTTATTCAACGTGCGATGATTTTAGCGACAGATGTCATTGATCTAGTACATTTGAATTTGCCTGAGCCAGCGCGATTCGATGTGAAATCAACTCTCAACTCTAGTGACGCTTCGCAATCGAAGGATATTAAATCTTTAGAGCGTGAGCATATCCTTAAAACACTCGCTGAAGTAAATGGTTCGCGCAAATTAGCAGTTCAGAAACTCGGAATATCTGAACGTACATTACGTTACAAATTGCAACAATATCGCCTGGTTGGGTGAGAATCGATAGGAGAGCTGTAATGGATAAATCTAATATTAATCAAATCTTAACTCAATTAAGGCTTACTTCTGATGCAATTTCTGGTTCTTTAAAGCCAGACAATACTCAATTTAATCCTAAAGAAGTAGATTTTAGTAACATTCTGAAATCGGCCGTTGATCAAGTAAATGCTACTCAGCAAACAGCGGGGCAGTTGAGTCAAGAATTTATGAAGGGTGGTTCTGATACTAATTTGCATGATGTAATGATTTCACTCCAGAAGGCCAATATTTCCTTTCAATCAATGATTCAGGTTAGAAATAGACTAGTAACTGCTTATCAAGAAATTATGAATATGCAAGTGTAAATCTTATTCAATAAACTTAGATCTGTTCTAAATGAAAATTAACCAGGATTATTTGATTGATTCTCAACATGAAGTAACTCACATTCTGAGAACGTTTTTAGAGCAACGAACATTGGTTACGCTCCACCTTGTGGGAGAAGCTGTTAGCTCTGCCCGGACTACAGTTTTGAATATTAATCCATCCCAAGCAGAATTGGTTGTTGATTTTTATCCTGACGACCATTTTAATCAGCAGGCACAACTTGCAGAGAAGCTAGTTTGTGTTGCGGCGCAAGATGGTATTCGAGTTGAGTTTGAAAGCTTCTCGATTGGTAAAACTTGGTTTGAGGGACGAGCTGCTTATCGATTAGATTTTCCGAATGTAATTTCACGTATGCAACGAAGAGAATATTTTCGGATGTCACCACTCATGAAGAAACAGCCAAAGTGTACAGTTCTGGATAAAGATCAACAGATCATTGGTTTTACGATACTTGATATAAGCTGTGGAGGGGTATCGATCAAACATGATTGCCCCAATGAGAAAAAACTCGAGATTGACGCTATTTATTCTGATTGCAGAATAGAACTCGCTAACCCAATTGGTCTTATCAAAACACCAATTCGTATTAGGAATATTTCAGAAATGCCACCCCAAAATAATCAAATATATACTCGCTATGGGTGTGAATTTGTCGATTTGCCCAGTAAGACTCGAATGATGATTCAGCGATACATTATTAAATTAGAGCAAGATAGCAGAAGTAAAGATTGGATGTAATAATTTTGAAGAGAGTTGAGTAGTATTTCCAGGCGAATTATTCAATTATTAGATCTGAATTTATACAACGTAGATAATCCGATTTAGCCTTTTTGGTATGTAAAAGTGAACTTTGTTTTTTTATGTTTCTAAAGAATAATATTTCTTTATAGCGCTATTTTTAGGAAATAGATTGAAAAGTATTAAAACCAAGTTTGTTACTTTCGCCATAATAGCAATTTTAATTCCATCTCTATCACTCGGATTGCTCTCCTATTTCAAAAATGAAGAGCTAGTGAAAAGCCATGTAACTCGCGAGTTGCGAGTACTTGCTAGTAATGTTAGTCGTGAATTAGATTTATGGATTAATGAAAATCACCATGCAGTCAGTGTGCTTTCTGTATCTGGACTAATTATCAATGCGTTAACTTCATTACCTCGTGATTCTGTTGATAAAAGCATTAACTATCAGGGATCAAGGCAACTTGTTTTGTCAAAATATTTAAGTTCGTTTCAAGAAAAGCTTCCAACAATAATTGAGCTAACTATTTTTGATTTAAATGGAAACATTGTTGCAAGTAGCATACAAGACTCTCCAAATCGATTCTTTGCCAGCAATGAGCAGCACGATATGCTCACGAATAATATCAAAATAAAACCACCTTATCGGAGCGATCGTTACAATACTGCCGTTCTAGAGCTCTATTCCCCAATTCTTTCTTATGATGAAAAAATTATTGGATCAATATTGGCTACATTGAATATGGAAAAATTCATGAATGGCTTAGTCGATAACGCTGATTTTTCCTTAGGAGAAATCACTTTGTTAGGGCATTCGGGAAACGTACTGCTAAGTAGTAATCACAAGATAAATTATCCGACTTTACTTGAGTCGGAAACTTTAAAACAGCTACAAACTCACAGTGGAAATGCATTGACGATTAAAGGGTTAACGCATTCAAAGGCAATCGGACTAACTTCAATGTCAAAAGAAGTGCCTGTGATAGTTTTAGTGGAAAGAGATTATGCTGAGGTTATTGCTACCTGGATAGAATTACGTAATCTATTTATTAGTTTAGTGGGTTTGCTAATAATAATTGTGGGCGGAATCGCTTTTTATATTGGCCATTCTATCGTAGCTTCACTAAGCTATTTGATTGAAGGAACGAAACGTATTCTAAATGGGGATCTCAATGTACAAATAAATGAAGTAAAAGCGGATGAAATTGGTCTCTTGACATCTAGTTTTAACAAAATGACCGAAAACTTGAAGCATAGTCAGGCTGAAATATTAGCTGCACATGAAGCGATGCAAAAGCAAAATCAGCAATTGAAGATTCTATCAATAACAGACAGTTTGACCGGTCTATATAATCGCAACAAGCTTGATGCTATTCTTTTTGACCAACTAGCAAGATTTGAACGAAATCACCGACCATTTTCAGTTTTAATGATGGATATCGATCATTTCAAGACATTAAATGATAATTATGGACATGTCATTGGCGATGAAATTTTGATATCAGTATCACAAGCGATTGGCAAATCAATCCGGACTGTTGATTTTGCAGCACGATATGGCGGTGATGAGTTTGTTGTAATATTGACCGAAACAGATGCAGTAACTGCTGTAATTACCGCAGAAAGGATTCGTGCTCAAGTAGCTACAAATGTAGATTCTCAGATCAAAGAGGCTACTATTTCTATTACATTAAGCATGGGAATTATTCAATGCGAAATCGATGATAAAACATCTAAGAATGTATTATCACGAGTCGATGAAGCGCTTTATAAAGCCAAGAATTCAGGTAGAAATAGAATATATTGTGAACATCATCCTAATATGGGAGTAGTTTAGATAGGGCATAATTGGACTATGCCCTCGAGCAACCATCCACTAAACTGATTGCTCGATATTGCTGTTTAGCTGTATTGTTATTGCTTAGTGAAATTAACCAACTTCCCATAGCTAAATAAATAATCTTGATCCTTCAATGGGGTATGGCATTGCACGCAGTTTAAATCATTGCTTTTGGCAGTTCCATCAGGACTATATACAGCAAACCCCCAGTTTCCAGTTCGATCATCGGAGGAAAATGATTTATCCCAATCAGTTCTTTTTTCCATCACAGCAACAGCCACTAATTTCTCAATTTCAAAGACGCCATCGCTTGCAGCGATAATTTTTCCTTCTGTATTTTTTTTAGGCTCATAGATTTCCATTACAACGATCGAACCTGGTGCGGCCTCTTCCCCTTTCTGATAGCTTGCAACCGCAATTTCATTTGCAAAGAATTTAGCAACTTGGGTTTGATTGGCGCGATTCGACTTATCATACTGAGTAAAAATCTGTTGATAATTCCCCGGTAGCTTTACATGATCAGGATTTCCACCCGCAACAGCATAGAAAGGCAATAAAGCACAAGCAAATGTAGCAATTTTATAATGTAATTTCATCTTCTCTCCTAATGTAAATTCGCTATAGTCATCGTGAAAAATAATTAATTGCAAGCTAAAGCATAATATTGATCTACTCTTTATACAACAAGGTATTTCATTATTTTAATGGCACGAGATAGTAGGGGTTAGCAGTCCCTCTCGGTCTTCACATCATGAGCCTGCCAATTTTGCTTAATTCGCGTCGAGCCAGGTTATATTCTGGGTAAATTTTAGCGACGACTTCCCAAAATGCACTTGAATGGTTCATCTCAAAAAGATGTGCTAATTCATGTGCAATTACATAATCTATTAACGCGAGCGGTAACTGAATCAGTCTCCAGTTGAGGCGAATTACCCCTGATGTATTACAACTGCCCCAACGTGATCGCGCATTTGAAAGGTGGAAAATCGGTGTGGCCACACCAAGCTTCTCAGCATAAAACGCCAAACGGTCTTTCATACAGGTGATGGCGTGTCGCTGATACCATGTTAAGACATAGCACTCAATCTGCTGAGCAGAAAATGGTGTCGAAGAAGCTTCATCGCTCCAGACTTTGATCACGTCTGATTTAATGTCCTGTTGCAGTAATAATTGCAATTGTCCTGATGTCACGACAAGCTGATAAGGCTCTCCCAATAGCCAATAAACTGCATGTAGCTTCCACTCAGTACGGTTAGCGCTGCTATTTTCCCAGGCCCCAAGTTTTTCAATAATCCAATTAGCTTTATGCTGAAGTATGGCTTCAATTTCTATTTGAGATAATCTTAATGGTGCTGAAATGGTTAAACCTGATGAGGTTATTCTCAACCCAATAGTTTTCCGATTGCGTCGTACTAATGAATAGGTAATCGTTCGATTATTTAAAACAATGTTATGAACCGGGCTACTAGGATGCAGTGTTCGTGTTGCTCGAATCTTCATGTTGCGTTGCTATTTTTTTAGATCGACCGATTCGTGATACTTCAGATTCAATCCATGCTTTAATCTGATCATTCAATTCGCCTGCTTCCAAACCAGCAGGGTCAATTGGTTTACCAATACTCACAGTAATCGTGCCAGGATTTTTAACAAATGAATTTTTCCCCCAGAACTCTCCAGCGTTATGTGCAACAGGCACAACCAATGCACCGGTATGTGTGGCCAACCATGCACCGCCAATATGATATTTACCGGTGTGACCGGGGGGAATACGCGTTCCTTCTGGAAAAACAACGATCCAAAATTGTTGAGCAAGTCGGTCTTTTCCTTGATCGACTATTTGCTGTAAAGCTTTTTTCCCAGAGCCTCGATCAATAGCAATTGGGCTCGTCATGGCAAGTCCCCAACCAAAAAAAGGAATACGCAGTAATTCTTTTTTGAGAACCCAAACTTGGGGTGGAAAGATTTGCTGAAAGGCTAACGTCTCCCAAGCTGATTGGTGCTTCGATAGCACAATACTGGGCTGCTTTGGAATATGTTCTGCACCGATGATTCGATAGTGCAAACCACAAATGGTCTTAAGTAAAAAAAGCATGATTCGTGTCCAACCATAGGTTACTTGGTAACGCTGATGTGCTGGTAGCCAGAAGCAGGACAAGGTAAAGATAGCATAAGGCGGGGTAATAAGGATTTGCAGTAAGCTATACACTAGCGAGCGAAGAATGGCGGTCATACGACTCATTTCAGTAAAGTATTAGCTACGGAAGCTAAATCCGGATAAATTTGTGTCCCTGCCGGCAAATATCCAGTCGCTTGTGTTTGCTGTCCATTGCCAGTTAGCACGAGAATCGGTGTTGCGCCTACACTGCTTGCTGCTTGCAAATCTTTCAATGAATCACCAACAATAGGTACGCCCTTTAAATCTGTGCTATAACGTTGAATGATTTCCTTAAACAGGCCTATCTCAGGCTTGCGGCAATGACAATGGTCTTGTTGCGCGTGTGGGCAAAAAAATAAAGCATCTAAATACCCACCTGCTGCCTGAACAGCTTTGAAAAGCTTATCGTTGATTGCATTAAAAGTATCCATATCGAGCAGACCACGCCCAATCCCAGATTGATTGGTAGCTACAATGACACGATAACCTTGGTGTGTAAGCTTTGCAATGGCTTCTAAACTTCCTGGTATGGGTACCCATTGCTCGGGTGTTTGAATGAAAGGATCGGTGACTTCATTGATTACGCCTTTATCATCAAGCACAATTAGCTTCATATCAACTCGCCAACTTTGAAATATCTGCAACACGATTCATGATTTGCTGCAACTGCTTAAGTAAAGCAAGTCGATTAGTACGCAATGCTTCGTCATCCACATTGACCATCACATGATCAAAGAAAGTATCAACCACCGTTTTTAATTCAGCAAGAATCTGAAGCGTTACAATATAATCTTTTTCTTTGAATGCCTGATCGACTTTATCGGTTAAATCAAGCAGCGTTTGATGAAGCGCTTTCTCCGCTTCTTCGCGCAGTAGTTTGGGATTAACTTGGTCATTAATTTCATGCTCGATTTTTTTTAGTATATTAATCACGCGTTTATTAGCAGCAGCAAGACTAGCTGCTTCAGGTAAGCTCGAAAACGCACGTACTGCAGCTAATCGTTTAGGAATTTCATTTAAATATTGCGGATTAAGGGCTAAAACAGCATCAACCTCCTGAGCTGTATAGCCTTGCTCACGTAATGTGCCTGCCAATCGTTCAGATATAAACCGCCGTAATTGTTCAATCACTTCATTCGTAAGTATCGGACGCTGGGGTATTGCTACAGATTGTTTATTAACCATTGTCTGTCGCCATTGTTGAGTAATGGTCTCATCCTGTACGATATTAAAAACGAGTTCTAGTAATTTATCTAGTTCGACTGGCAGATCCTTTTCAATTAGGATGCGAATTATACCCAGTGTATGACGTCTTAATGCATAAGGATCTTTGTCACCAGTCGGAACTTGACCGATAGCAAATAGATTGACGAGGGTTTCTAACTTATCAGCCAGCGCAACGCAAACACCTACCAAATTCCGCGGCAATGTATCACCGGCGTAACGCGGCTTATAATGATCCTCGATAGCATAAGCAACAGTATCGTTCAATCCTTCATGTTGTGCATAATAACGCCCCATTACCCCTTGTAGCTCCGGAAATTCACCAACCATATCGGTTAAGAGATCTGCTTTAGCAAGCTTTGTTGCTTGTATTGCGTCATTAGCTAATTGATTACCACCGATCATTGCACCAATTTCACTTGCTAGCGCACAAAGGTAGTGGATTCGCAAGCCCTGAGTCCCCAGTTGATGATGATAAATAACGTTATCTAGTCCTGGAAGGCGCGAAATCAGCGGTTTTTTGCGATCCTGATCAAAGAAAAACTTTGCATCAGCTAAGCGAGAACGCACCACTCGTTCATTACCATCGATAATCGCATGAGGATCATTGGGACAAATATTTGAAACAAGCAAGAATCGATTAGTTAACTTACCGTGATGATCAAATAGTGGAAAATATTTTTGATTCGCTTTCATAGTAAGAATAAGGCACTCCTGCGGCACTTCCAGGAATGTTTCAGCAAACTGCCCTATCAGTACATTGGGATGTTCTACCAACGCGGTTACTTCATCGAGTAACGCTTCATCAGGAATCAAGTTTAAATTTACTTTATTTGCAGCAGCAACTAGTTGATCGTTGATTACTTGACGACGTTCCGAAAAGCTAGCAACAATGGCGCCCTCACTCTGAAGTTGTTGCGCATAGCTATCAGCTTGTCGGATCACAATTGGATTAGATTTGGCTTCAAATCGATGTCCACGCGTACTATTCCCGGCAGTAATCCCTAACAGGTTGATCGCTATAATTGCCGTTCCATGAAGTGCAATGAGGGAATGGACGGGCCTCACAAAATTAACCGTGCTCCACCCATCTGCAAGCTGATAGGCCATCACTTTAGGTATTGGCAATTGGGACATGACTTGCTCTAATGCTATTTGCAAGCCATTGATTAGCGTTGTACCGGTAACGGTTCGTTCCAAGAATAATGCTTCCGATTTGCCATCCATGGCTCGTTTTAGCTGTGACACATCAAAAGTTTCTATATTTAAGCTGCTCATTTTTTT
Source organism: uncultured Nitrosomonas sp. (assembly GCA_964537855.1). Taxonomy (GTDB): domain Bacteria; phylum Pseudomonadota; class Gammaproteobacteria; order Burkholderiales; family Nitrosomonadaceae; genus Nitrosomonas. The sequence goes on along the minus strand of CAZIDT010000022.1, from coordinate 312 downwards.
TATGAGTGCCGGTGTGGGTTGCCCTGAAGAATCTAGTCCAATAGCAACTGGCATTAGCTTGTGTGATTGCTGCTGATCTGGCGCCTGACTCATTACTTTAGTTAAATGAACTGCCAATCGGCGCGGTGTTGTATAGGATGTTACGGTCGAGGTTTTTGCTGCAAGGCACTGCGAAATCAGCGATTGACTTAGCAGATTAGCAAAGCTTTCTCCCAATTTTTTTAATGATTTAGGTGGAAGCTCTTCTACCAGCAATTCGACAAGTAAATTTTGTGTTTCCATTATCAGCCTGCCTTGAGTGTCATTTGCTGG
>CAZIDT010000021.1:0-10705 GCA_964537855.1 uncultured Nitrosomonas sp. | reverse complement strand
GAATATCATCTTGGGTAATCACAAACACAGCGGAAGCAACTTCTGAAAGTTTTTGGGAACGTCTGGATACGGTTGTTACTTCGAGGCTCATCAATTTTTCAATATCCATGTCCATCAAGCTGGCTGTTTTTTGCTGAGGAACTTTATTTAACTCATTATTAGCCATTACTATCGCAGCTTGTTGATTAATTACAATGGCAGAGATCATGCTAAACAAAAGGGGTATCCGCAAAGTTGTCATATTATTGATATACCTTAATAGCAAGTTGTAACAATTTTGAACTAAGATCCAAGTTGGCGTTTCGTGTTGACTGAAGATTAACTTCAAAGACAATTCGGTTCTGAGCCATGATCATATTGATCATGACACCCTTGATAGCTCCGTCGGGGGTATCAGCAATAGTGAGGATGGATTGATCCTGAATGAATGCTAGTATCGATGGAAGATTGTTAATAGCTGATTTAGAGATAAATAGAACTTGGCAAGCTTTGATTTCTTCAAGCTGAGATAATCGCAACACGCGAATTGGTTGATTGTTAATTTGCTTGACTGTTAGATGATCGATATCCTGCCCAAAATAATCTTCACCATAGATACAAAAATTGAGTGGCTGGTTAATTTCATAAGGCCATTGAGTGAAAGCAATGAAATTATAAATAAAAGCAGCTTTTACTTGATACTCTTCAAGCGCATTTGCAATCGAAGGAGGGGTAAAGGTAAATAGCAACAATAACCATGCTTTAAAAAATAATCGTTGCATTGTTATTGCGTTATTCCGTGCGCTATTTCCTATTAATTGAACAGGCATCGATGAATTCAATAAGCATTGAAAACTATAACTTCGCCATCCTTATATAGCAATCTGCATTAACTTTGGTTGCTACAATTAATAAGCTTATTTTCAGCCGCCAGAAATACTTTGTTCCTGCCTGCATTTTTTGCGGCATAGAGTGCTTTGTCTGCTAAATTGATTAACTGATCTGGGTTTTCAATACCAACTTCTTTTTGTGCAATACCAATGCTGATCGTTACTTCAATATTATTTTCATCGATTTTAATCGGGTGAGACTTAGTATACTGACGTAATCGTTCTGCAAATTGCACGGTCGATTTCATTTCAATGCAACCGCTGTGGCAAATAATTAGAAATTCCTCCCCACCCATACGGCAAAATGAATCTCCTTTGCGTGCATTGGATCGGATTAACGTAGCAATCTCAATCAATACACGATCGCCGGTAGCATGACCATAGGTGTCATTAATCTTTTTAAAGTAATCGATATCGATTAACATGGCGGCCATGGACTGATTGGATCGTTCGCTATTACTCCATGTTTCAGATAATGCATTCATTCCTGCGCGACGATTCGGGAGTTCGGTCAACATATCGGTTAAAGCAATATGTTCCAATTTGCGGTTAGTTACCGCTAATTCCGCTGCAAAGCGTTTAAGCTGCTCTCTATCCCGTTCCCAGGATTCTTGTAGCTTCCGATAATGCCAAGCAGCCCGGAGTCGAGCACGGAATGCTCTAAGATTGATAGGTTTAGATACATAATCATCTACGCCGGCATCAAATGCTTCGACGATATCTTCTTCATTCTCTAAACTAGTGAGCATAATGATGTAAATATTTTGCCCCCAATCCGTCGAACGAATAGCACGAGTTAATTCTAGCCCATCCATAGCAGGCATTACCCAATCGGTAATAATGATATGCGGTTGAACTTCTATGGCGAGAGACAATGCTTCTTTACCGTTAACTGCTGTATGAACTGTATGCCCGAGTATATTGTTTAAGATACCTTCAGTAAGTAAGCGGCTGGACAGCTCATCTTCTACCAGCAATACACGCAGCGTAGAAGCATCAATCGATTCTTCGGGTCTGGGCGCGGGGGAGCTTGCCATTTTCTGAAAAGAAGGCGGTGCAACAGCCGGGAGCTTGAGCATTTCACCCCATTGTTGCCAGTTACGCATGATTTCATCAATAAATTGGCCAAATGATTCGGTATCCAGTCCGATTTTACTACCGAGCAACATTAGATCAGCGGTACGTTTACTATGCTCTGACTCTGTGCTGATACCCAAATCTGCAATTTGTTTAGCGAGGTAAAGTAAATGAACGATTTGATAGGGTCGAGATCCTTCAGAAAAACCCGATTCATGTGGCGATTCGTGGTAGTAGATGGGCTCAACCATGATATTGGGAACGCCAAAATTGATCAACATGGCTGCAGTCAATTGATTATGGTCGGTTTCTAAGAGATTTTGCTCCAATACCGTGAGGGGTATGTTGATATCTTGTTTTTCAAGGATTTCAGTATATTTTCCAGGATAGATCGTTGCGAGTGCCAAACAGCCAATGCGCGTCATTAAACCACAGGCAAATAATTCATCAGGTGGACAGACACGAATCGATTTACCAAGCTCTTGCATGGCAATCGCCATTAACAGCGAATGTGACCAGAACTGTTGATAATTAAATCCTTTACACGGACCCCCTTGGTATTGATCGATAAGTGAAAATCCTAATGCAAGTTGTTTGACTATCGTCAGGCCAACGCGAGAGACTGCTTCAGTTACCGAAGTAATTGGGCGTGTAGATTGGCTAGCAAGATTAGCTTTATGAATGAGCCGTCCGGACAAAGCGGGATCTGTTTGAATGAGTTTAGTAATTTCACCCAATGTGACATCTTCTTTTCGGCAAGCTTCAAGTAATGCAAGTGCGACACCTTTAGGACTGGGAAGTAAAGCGCTAATATTTAACTGCTTAATATCTGCGACTTTCATAATTAATATGATCCAGTGGGTTCACAGCATTGATAGACCATGATTTATTGGAGAGTTGGAAAATATCTTTCTTACTCAGTGGTCTACTAAAATAGAAACCTTGCAATGTTTCACAACCTAAAAATTTTAGAATTTCTGCTTGATCAAGTGTTTCGATACCTTCTGCCGTGATATGAAACCCTAAGTTCTTGGATAAAGTAACAATAGATCTGACAATTGCCAGACTATCTTTATCGTCCAGCAGACCACTTACAAAACTTTGGTCCACTTTGATGCTATTGATTGGAAGGCGCTTTAGGTAATTCATGGAAGAATAACCTGTACCAAAATCATCGAGCGCAATGTGAATTTTATTGTTTCGTAATGCACGCAGTGTAGCGAGTGTATTTTCACTATACTCCATTAACGCGCCTTCCGTTACTTCAAGTGTCAGTTTATCAGGTGGTAAGCCTGTTTCAGTCAAGATAGTGAGAACTGATTCGATTAAATCAGGATTTTTAAATTGCAGTGGAGATAGATTTACCGCAACTTTTAAATCATCGCCATTTTCTAACCAATGCGCTGCATCGCTACAAGCAGTTCGTAAAACCCATTCTCCGATCGGTATGATCAAACCGTTTTCTTCTGCGAGTGGGATAAAATCTAAGGGTGAGATTAATCCTTGTTTCGGATGATGCCAGCGAATCAACGCTTCAGCAGATTTAAAACACGATTTTGCAACATCGAATTGGGGCTGATATAACACTTGAAATTCATTATTTCTTAACGCATTACGTAAATCATTTTCTAAATTTAGGCGTTTTTCTGCTTCTTGAGTCAACGTAACACTGTAGAACTGGCAATTATCCCGGCCTTCTGTTTTGGCATGATACATCGCCGTATCAGCATGTTTGAGTAATGCTTCGACATCCTCACCATCATCTGGATAAAGCGCAATCCCTATACTTGCGGTCAGTACCACATCACGGCTATCTAATCGGAAAGGGCGGCGCATCGTTTCACGAATGCGATGCGCAAGGGTTAAAGCATCTTCGGCACGTGCAAGATTAGGAATAACCACCGTAAATTCATCTCCACCTAATCGGGCAAGCTCAATTTCTGATCCAGTTGTGTTACTCCGTGAAACAAAGTCAGAGGAACGCGTACTGCTTTGTAATCGGTCGGCAGCCCACTGCAGAATGACGTCTCCAGTATTATGCCCCATCGTATCATTAATGCTTTTGAAACCGTCTAGATCGAGAAATAGAATTGCAAGCTTTGAGCCGATATATTTTGCACGTTTGATTTCTCGCTTTAATCGATCAATAAAGGATTGGCGATTAGGGAGCCCAGTTAAGCTATCAAAATAAGCTAATCGAAAGATTCGGTTCTCAGAATCTTTACGTTCTGTAATATCGCGTACTAAACATAAGATTTCATCTGAATCGATGGTAACGATACGACTTTCATAGTATTTTTCATGGTTATTATCGCCATTTAATTGATACTCAAAGTGTTCAACCGTACCATATTTCCGTGCTCTACCAGCTGCTTCCAAATGGGCCTGAGTAATATTTGCTGGCATCCGTCGATTTAGATCATCGCCTGTCTGGAAATTTAAGAAGGATTTTTTTTCTGAATTACTCTGTGTATCGATGATATGACCTGCATCATCTAATATGAACATCGTATCGGGAATGGCGCTAAAAATAGCTTTACTACGGGCATTAGCATTCTTTAAATCCAATAAATTGAGATAAGCCCGCCTGAGATAAAGCAGTCGATAATTGATGAGGTTCCAGTTAATAGGTTTTGCAATAAAATCAGTGGCGCCAACTTCAAAAGCATGATCGATTGATTGCACATCATCCATTCCTGTAACCATGATAATCGGAAGCTCATTACCGATTTGCTTGCGTAAGTAGGTACACACTTGGTAGCCATTCATTTTGGGCATTTCAACATCTAGCATTACCATATCAGGAGTCGATGTGTTAAATAACTGAATGGCTTCTTCTCCATCACTTGCCAAAACCACCTCAAATCCAGCTTGCTCCAAAGCGGCTTGCATGAGAAAGCGGATCGTTACATCATCATCAGCCAACAGTATTTTGAAGGACTTATTCATTGAGGTTGATTAAGGATCGCTTTTACTTCGATGATTACTTGCTGATAAAGCGTTAACATTTCAGAGCGTAATGATTCCGCTAATGTTAATTCTCCGCTTTTACCATATGCCTCGATTTGCTTAAAAATAGTTGATAGCGCCTCTGCACCAATATTGGCAGAGCTTGATTTCAATGTGTGTGCTGTTTTCCGTATGGTTTCCGCATCGTTATCAAGGAATGCCTGATTCAATAGCTGAACATAACCTTCAGCCGATTCCAAGAAGGCATGTAAAATTTTATTGACAAGCTCACTACCATGGGAAGGATCAAGGCTACGGATCTGGTCCAGCAATACTGGATTTAGTAGGGGTAATTTAGGTGATATAGAATTTTCTTTCGGATTCCCAGGCTCTGTCATCATGATTGCTTGATTTGATTCATTTTTTGTTTGCCATTTCGTAAGAACTTCATTCAACTGGTTCAATGTATAGGGTTTTGAAAGAAAATCATCCATTCCAGCTTCGATGCAATGGTTACGATCGTCTTCAGTTGCGTTAGCGGTTAACGCGACAATTGGTATCGTATGACCGTATTGTTTGCGAATTTGTGTCGTCGCTTCAAATCCATCCATGACTGGCATTTGGCAATCCATCAAAATAATATCGTAGCGTTGTTTATTGATAAAATCTAATGCTTGTTGACCATCGTTAGCAATATCTACCTTGAAACCCAACTTAGCAAGCATCGCTTTAGCTACTTCTTGATTGACTAAGTTATCTTCAGCAAGAAGTATATTGCCTTGCATGAGATTTTTAGTGGGCAATAATGAAGGAGCTTGTCTTGCTGATATTTCTGATTTAACTGGTTTATCAGAGCGCTGTAAGACATCCAGAATGATATCGAGCAATTCCCGTTGCCGTACTGGTTTATTAGCACATCGTAGAATACCCACATTTTGTCGCTCTAATTGAGATGCATTGCTATAAGTAGACGTTAACATCATTAGGCGAGTTTTACTGAGATTGCTATCAGATGCAATGATTTTAGCGAGCTGAAGACCATCCATTCTGGGCATATGCATATCGAGAATTGCAAGTTGATAGGGCCTATTTTCTTCTACGGCTTTGCCCATCATAATTAAGGCATGCTCAGCATTTTCTGCACAATTGGCTTGTACATTCCAACTCTTTAACTGCAGTTCCAATATTTCTCGGTTTGTTTGATTGTCATCGACAATGAGCACTCTGATATTCTGAAGCAGTTCTAAGTTTGGGAGGGCCGCAATAGCGGTAAGTGGGCACTTCTCCATTTTGATTTCAATCCAGAATTTGGAACCCTTGCCAGGACTGCTCTCTACCCAAATTCTGCCATTCATTAACTCTAGTAATCGCTTGCAAATGGTTAGCCCAAGACCTGTTCCTCCATATTGTCGTGTTGTCGAACCATCAGCTTGCGAAAAGTGTTGGAATATTTTGTTATGATGCATTTCTGGAATACCGATTCCAGTATCTTCAACACAAATATGAATCTGAATCTGAGCTTCTGATTCTTCTACAATGCGAGTTCGTACAATGACTTCACCTTGATTAGTGAATTTAATCGCATTATTGATGAGATTTGCAAATACTTGTTTTAATCTAAATGGATCGCCTTTGATTGCAATTGCCCTATTAGGCGGTATAAATTGTGCAGCAAGCTCCAATCCTTTTTCATCCGCTGGTTGAGCAAACATAACGAGGGTATCTTCGATTAATTTGACTAATTCGAAATCAACCGTCTCAAGCTCCATATGGCCAGATTCAATTTTTGAAAAATCAAGGATATCATTAATGATACCGAGTAAATGCTGGCCGGAGCGCTGCACAGTATCAGCAAATCGATATTGATCTTTTGATAGTTCAGTACTTAGTAACAACTCAGTCATTCCCAAGATGCCATTCATTGGCGTGCGTATTTCGTGACTCATGGTTGCAAGGAACTCACTTTTGGCCTTACTTGCAGCTTCTGCTGCTTCTTTTGCAAGTACTAACTCCGCAGTTCGTTTAGATACTTCGTCTTCCAAATGATCGAGATGATTAGCGAGTTTAGAATCACGTTCTTGAATGACTTCTAGCATATTATTGAATCCATTTGCCAGCATATCGAGTTCTACGATATTACTTTTCGGTGTTCTTGCTTTATAGTCACCTTCAGTTGTGACATGCTCAATCACGGTTGAGAGCTGGCTGAGTGGGTTTAATACTGAACGATTTAAATGTTGTAATAATCGATAGGCGACATAAAGCGCGATGGCTGCAGCGGCAATCGTGATGACTATCTGCCAAAGCATTTGCCAATATAAAGGCAACATGGTGACTTCTAAATAGAGTGCTCCTAATGATTGATCATTGAAGCGAATAGGTTGAAGCAATTTGATATATTTCGCATTGATTGCGAAGGTTTCCTCACTGAAAGAATCGAAATGTGGCAAAGCATGGTAATCGTTGGGGTATTTTGCAAATTGCTGATGATCTTCACTGAAGATAGCGGCTGCGTTGACTCGACTAAGATTATTCAATGAATAGAGTAATGTTTGTGCAGAATTTTTATCTTGAAACATCAAGGTTGCCGTCGCATTTTCTGCCAGAATCTTTGCAGTCGATTGACTCGTTTCTAGGAGTGAGTATAGGTTTATGATAAAGCTGCTTAATATCACTAATCCGGCAAGTAAAAACATTGCGGTACTTTGTGAAATTAAACTAATTTTTTGTAGCTTATTCTTTAATGTGGTTGTAGAAGGTAATAAAGGGGGAGTCATTATTGATAGACCTCTTTAGCAAAGCGAAGTAATTGTGAGCTGAGTACTAATTCTGCTATGCGAGCGGAAGCTAAATTTGCTTCGAATGTAATTTTGCCTGCATCGACTCCCATATTAATGATTACACCTTTTTGGCAAGCTCCTGCGCTGTCAGCAACCGTTAATACTGATCTATTGTTTATGCTAACAAGAATTTTTTCGAGCTTGTCTTTGGCAGCAGAACGGGAAATATATAGGAGATGGCAATCGTATAAACTATCAGAATCAGATTTTGACAAGATAGCAACATGTAGGTCTTTTACTTTTTTCTGAGTGATGTAATCGAGGTAAGAACTAAATGGATTGCCATCGAAGAAACACATATTAAAAGTTCCCCGTTTATCGATGTGAGGCCATTCAGTAAAGTTTGCAAAATTGTAAAGAAATGCAGTCTTTAACCGGTATTCGGTCGGTTCTTCAATTTGTGCAAATGAATGAGGTGAATAAATCACAGAGGTAAACCAAATAGATAATGTTATTATTAAATTTACAATTAGTATAAGCGCATAACAGTTAGAATTCCTTTTACATTTAAAAGGTTTTTTTAGTTCATTTATGGTTATTGACCGCATTATTTATTGCTCGCTTTGTAATCAACGACGTTGATGATCGGACAATCATTACTGATCAGAAGCGATATTCGAGCCTAAATCTAACCGTTCTACCGGGTTGCATTAAACTATTGTGCCAACTTGAATCTGATACTGGATGCAAGTAATGCTCATTAAATAAATTATAAATAGCAAGCGATGCTTCTAATCCTCTTACCCATCGGATATCAGACATTAGATTTAAATTGGAGAGGAAATAGCTGTCGGTATTAGGACCATTAAGTGTTTTCCTTTCACCAAAGTATTGAAGCTCATAACCAGCTTTTAAGCCAGTCATAAGTGGAATGGGAACTAAAACATTGAGCTTTCCCAATAACTGAGGTGAATTAGGGATATGTGATCCCTTTTGTGAAGCGTCTTGAATGCCAAAACTACTTCGTAGTCGGGCACCCCAATCCCAAGTTTTATCAAAATACAGCTCTATACCTCTTGCTTTAACTTTGTCATGAGTTTGCTGATATTGTGAAGCTTCCAAGAATGGATTGAAGCCAAGGGCGATAATGTTGTAAACATCCCAAGCGTATATTGATGCACGTAAATTCAAGTTGGGTTCGGGAAAGTAATCTGCGACTAATTCTGCAGCATCAATGGTTTCACCCCTTAATCCTGGGTTAGCAATTTGAGAAACTCCATCTCCATAATCGCGTTCATAGGAATTAGGAGAGCGATGCGCGCGACCGTAGATGGCTTTGAATGAAGTTTTAGGCGTTGCTTGCCAGATCAGTGCACCACGTGGGCTAAGACGATTACCAATCCAGTTGTTATAATCGTATCGCACTCCTAATGTGGAGGAGAGCGTATCGGTGATGCGCCATTCATCTTGAAGATAAACCCCGGTTCTTACCACTGAACTTCTGACAATGAGGTTATCCGCAGGATTTTCTAAATACTCAAATGTTTGTTTAATGTGGGTATTATTTTGGTATTCCACACCCGCCATCAATTTATGGCTAGCAATAGCGCTTGAAACAAATCTTAATTCAGCGCCATGCCAGAAACTTGGGCCAGTTGATAATGTTTTTTGTCCTTCGTACACTAACGGGCTATCGTAATCATATTTACCGATAAAAAGCCGACCTAATACATTTAGCGTATTGTTTATAAAATTATCGTTATATTGTAATTGTGAGTTTAAACGCCGATCCTTAAGGTACTGACCTGAAACCAGTGGATCAGAAAAATAAATCGCCGTTGGATCGTCTTTCTTGCGATTGCCATAAATGAAATCAAATGAGACGGGTCCTTTTTCTGCCCTAGCAAAAACTTGCTTAACATTTTCACCATCCATATGGCGTGCAACACCTGAAATACCTGCATCGCCATAATCGAAAAAAAGATTTTCTCCGCGTGCTTGAACACCTGAAACTGAAATTAATGCATCAACGCCATTATCAAATGTTTTACCTAGTGTAGCGCGCTCTTGTGGCATGACTTCCGCTGTCTGATAAGAACCTGATACTTCAATACCATTAACATTTGAACCTTTGCGCGTAATAATGTTAACTACACCTAACATTGCATTTTGCCCATAAACCGCACTTCCTGGTCCTGGGATAAATTCAATTCGTTCAATTAAATCAACATCTAGGGGAAAATCACGCCCCATAGGACCTTGATCGTAAGTCGCATCATTAATCCGATTGCCATTAATTGAAACTAAGATACGAGTATTGAAATCACCTAAAATGTTAAAACCTCTCACACCGACATAGTTATAAGTATTATCATAGGTAGAGAAAACACCGGGTAGGCTTGTGAGTATTTCACTTAATGTTCTCCAACCATAAGCTCTAATATCACTGCGGGTAATAACTGTAACTGCTGCAGCTACTTCACTTTGTTTTTGCTCATATTTGGAAGCGCCAGTAATATTGATATTCATTAATTGTTCCAGACTCATATCTTCAAATTGTTTGGAAGCAAAAGCTGGATAAGAAAATAAAGTAAGAATCAAACTGAAATAAAGTCTGCGCATGGGCGTAACTCAAGAATCAAATTAAGTAATATCAATACTAGAAATAGCAATAAGGCCAATTTGCTAATTTAGCAGCGCAGGGGTAATACCAAATTATTCTGAAGAATGTAGATTTAGGCCTATTTCAAACTGTGCAAAATGTGAAATGCCTTAATCTAAATGGAATTTATTAATTACCAAGAAAAATTATTTGAATATTCAAGGCATTACTGCTTGATTATTCGTTGCGTCTGGATGAACTGAGCTATTGAGGCTGTGATGTGCGATTGATTACGCCGGTGTGAAATTGAATCTTATTTTGACGACGTTCTTCTATAAAGCGTTTTAAAGAATCGTGTATGACCTTGAAAGCGATATCATTCCAAGGAATTTCGCGCTCATCGAATAATTTGGTTTCAAGACTTTCAA
>CAZIDT010000020.1:0-10995 GCA_964537855.1 uncultured Nitrosomonas sp. | reverse complement strand
CCCCGTACCAGTACCTTGGCACTTAATAGCCAGACGGTCACTTATGTTAAATTACTGGCTGATAAGGGGCTAGATGCAGTAAGAGGCAATAATGCATTACAAAAAGGCCTTAATACCTATCAGGGATTGATAACCCACACTGCGGTTGCTAAAGCATTCGGATTAGAACCTACCCCGCCGCTACAAGCCCTTTCCTGACAATCAACGGCTCGGTTATTAACCAGTGTGATCGATCAGTATTTGCTAACTGATAATTATTTCTTGATCATAGTATAATTTATAAAACGATGTCCGTTCCCACACATTACTATTTTTCTTGCTGATTACCGTATACGAATGACCTTATTATCTTCTCCTAAACAATCGCTAAAGATTCTTGTCCTTTGCTTAAGTTTTTTCTTCATTATTAGCCCACTGCATGCACAAGAAGTCATAGTTTACTCAGCTCGAATGGAGCAGTTGATTAAACCGATGTTCGATGCTTTTACAGCAGAGACCGGTATTAAAGTTAAATTCACCACGGATAAAGAAGGTGCTTTATTAGCAAGACTTCAAGCTGAGGGAAAAAGAACCCCTGCCGATGTTTTGATCACCTCAGATGCAGGAAATTTATGGGAAGCTGCGAGGGCAGGATTATTGAAATCTATTTCCTCACCTATTTTAGAAACTAACATCCCAGTACAGTTGAGAGATCCACAAGGCCAATGGTATGGTCTATCGATACGCGCACGCACGCTTGTTTACAACAAGGAAAAAATTGATCCTTCCGAGCTTTCATCCTATGAAGATTTAGCGAATCCTAAATGGAAAGGACGTTTATGTTTGCGCTCTTCTAAGAAAGTATATAACCAATCCCTCGTCGCGATGATGATTGCAGAACATGGTGAAGCAAAAACCGAGCAAATCGTTAAAGGATGGGTAGCAAATCTTGCTACCGAACCATTATCAGACGATACTAAAGCAATGGAATATGTCGCAGCGGGACGCTGCGATGTCACGCTGGTCAATAGCTATTACTATGGTCGATTAATGGAAGCGAGCCCTAATTTACCCCTCGCTATTTTTTGGCCTAACCAGGAAAATAGCGGTGTTCATATCAATATTTCGGGAGCAGGTGTAACGCAACATAGTAAGCACGAAGCTGCAGCGATCAAATTACTTGAATTTCTGTCTTCTGAAAAAGCCCAGAATTTATTTGCAGATGTTAACTTTGAATTTCCTGCGAATCCTCAAATCAAACCCAGCCCTGTTGTTACAAGCTGGGGTAATTTTAAGAAAAGCCCCATGAATATGATTCAAGCTGGGGAGTTACAAGCCACAGCTGTTAAATTAATGGATCGTGCTGGCTACCGCTAGTTGTGGGGTCAATCCATGTGAATGATGAACAGTCAAATAATTTGGGAACAAAGCTTCCAACCAATTCTCTACATCCACTTCCTAAACTAAACGGTAGCGTTAGCTTTTGGCGTTTAGCCCCATTCTTCGTTGCAACTATCGTTTTAATACCTATTATTGTCGTTATTTTCTCGATTTTTACGCCAGCGGACGACGTTTGGCACCATCTCGTTGAAACAACACTACCTTCACTCCTTATCAACACATTCTGGCTATGTTTCGGTGTAGTCTGCGGAGCGATATTACTGGGCACTAGCCTGGCTTGGTTAACTGCTATTTATGATTTTCCCGGGAGAAAATTCTTTTCCTGGGCATTATTGCTACCAATGGCAATTCCTGCCTATGTCACTGCATTTGTCGTACTCGGTTTGTTCGATTACACAGGACCCATTCAAACTTATTTAAGAACCTGGCTTGGCGTAGAATCAAATTGGATTCCTGATTTCTACGGTCGAAGTGGCGCGATTCTCGTTATGATGCTTGCGTTCTATCCCTATATCTACCTACTTGCTCGCAATGCGTTTATAACGCAAGGAAAACGACTCATCGAAGCAGCGCAATCATTGGGTTTAAATCGTAGTCAAGGTTTTTTTAAAGTAGCCCTCCCCATGGCAAGACCATGGATCGTAGCAGGTGCCATGCTAACCTTAATGGAAACCCTGGCTGACTTTGGCACGGTCTCGGTTTTTAATTACGATACTTTCACAACTGCTATCTATAAAGCGTGGTTTAGTTTGTTTTCACTATCTGCCGCTTCTCAGCTTGCATCGCTATTAATCATCTTTGTTTTTATTATCATCATCATTGAGCAGCAGCTACGTGCTCGAATGCGCTTTGCCGAAGCAAAATCGAGCAGAGCTCGTAACCGTATCCCTCTGTTTGGATGGAGGCGTCTAGCGGCTTCTGCCTATGCAGCATCGATCCTTTTTATCGCATTTATTCTGCCCTGTTCCCAATTATTTGTTTGGGCCATCGCTGAACTAAACACTACTATCGAATTACGCTATGTTGAATTTCTTGTGCACTCATTAGCATTGTCCACAATAGCAACATTGATCATCGCTTCAATCGCCATTTTACTGGTTTATGCTACTCGCCTTTATTCGGACAGAACGACACATATCGCTGTTCGCATTGCTACGCTGGGATATGCATTACCCGGTGCGGTACTGGCTGTTGGTATTTTTGTATCTCTAGCCTGGATCGACACACAATTCAATCAATTCATCCTAATGTTATTTAAGATTGAAGCCGGTTTCTTGATTCAAGGAACGATTGCCGCCATGCTTATAGCTTACTTGGTTCGTTTCTTGGCAGTTGGTCATTATCCAATCGATAGCGCAATGCAGCGCGTTACTCGTAGTATCGATGAAGCGGCGCGCGGATTTGGACTAACAGGTTGGTCATTACTCTCGCGTATTCACATCCCGATTCTCAGCTCAGGCATTTTTACAGCGGCCACACTTGTGTTTGTCGATGTAATGAAAGAAATGCCTATTACACTCATGACCCGGCCTTTTGGCTGGGATACGCTAGCTGTCCGAATCTTTACCTTAACTTCAGAAGGTGCATGGGCACAAGCTGCATTACCTGCAATCGTACTGGTACTGGCCGGTTTAATTCCCATTATCTTGCTGATGCGACAAACCGAGCAATAGACATCGTGGAACCGTTATTAAAACTTAGTCAAATTTACCAGTCCTACCATCAGCAAGAGATCATCAAACATCTTTCGCTTGAATTGAAAAAAGGCGAAATCGGCTGTTTATTAGGACCTAGTGGTTGCGGAAAAACGACGGTATTACGATGTATCGCTGGATTTGAATCTATTTCGTCCGGCGCAATAGCAATCAATGGAAGAATCGTATGCAATACTGATTTCAATCTACCGCCGGAGCAACGAAGAATTGGAATGGTCTTCCAAGATTATGCACTATTCCCGCACCTTACAGTTTCTGCCAATATCGGCTTTGGCTTGCAGCAATGTTCTAAGGCTGAACGTACTCATCGAATCAATGAGTTAATAGCTACTGTTGGACTGACTGAGGTTCCTGACCGCTATCCTCATGAACTCTCTGGAGGACAACAACAACGTGTTGCACTGGCACGTGCGCTTGCTCCTAAACCGGATCTACTACTGCTTGATGAGCCCTTCTCAAATTTGGATATCAGCTTACGTGAACGGCTAAGCCTCGAAGTTAGAGACATCTTAAAAGACCAACATACCACAGCCATATTAGTCACTCATGACCAGTCCGAGGCTTTTTCAGTTGCTGACATAATTGGAGTAATGCACCAAGGCGAAATTATGCAGTGGGATACCGCTTACAATCTATATCATCACCCTACAAATCGCTTTGTAGCCCAATTTATCGGGCAAGGTACTTTCATTCCAGGCTATTTTATTTCACCTAGAACAGTTCAAACAGAATTAGGAACGCTTCAGGAAAACCCATCTCACCTCAATCACCTAGAACAATCAGACAGGGTAATCAACCAAGAAGTAGATGTCTTGCTTCGACCCGACGATATTGTTTACAATGAAACCAGTACCCTGCAAGCTACTATCATAAATAAGGCATTTCGTGGTGCGAATATTCTCTATACACTCAAACTTTCGAGTGGACAAACCATTCTATCGCTGATACCGAGCCACCATAATCATTCGATTGGTGAGAATATTGGCATTCATTTAGCAGCTGATCACGTTGTCGTATTTAATCGAGAACAAATATAACGCTAATTAATTGTTTAGTAGAAGTTCGGTTTAATCTTTTGGAAACAACCAATTCTTTTGCCAAGCATTAAATACCATTTCTGGGTAAGTAGCTGAGCCTAAACTACCATTATATCGACCTAACGCTCTGAAATAGTCACCTTTTTCTAAATCAAGATAATGTCGGAAGATGGTGCACCCATAGCGTAAATTGACACGCAAATGAAACAAATTATGCTCATTGCTGCCGATGGTATCGATCCAGAATGGCATAATCTGCATATACCCTCTTGCACCAGCTGATGAAATTGCATATTTGCGAAATCTACTCTCAACATGAATGATGCTCAGCACCAATTGAGAATCGAGACCAGCCCGCGTCGCTTCGTAATGAACTGTTGTTAGAAAACCCTCACGCTCATTTTGATCGGGCATATATTTCTCCATGCGCTCTGACATAGCAACAAGCCATCTTCTACTCTCTTCATCAGGCAAGGTCACAAATTGAGCAATAGCTTGATCGCTAATCGCTTTCTGAAGCACGGTCCGAGTACTCGCTGATAACGGCTCATAGATTTGAGCGCCTGCATAAATCGAACAAGAACTTAGTAATAAAATGATTACCGCTAGATTCCGCATACCTTTGCACGAAGAAATTCAACAGCTTCAGCAATTGGAATCATTTGAGCAATCTCATCACAGCGACCTCGATATTCTGCTGCACCTTCCTTGAGACCTCGTTCTCCAATCACGATACGATGTGGAATACCAATTAACTCCATATCTGCAAACATGACGCCAGGACGTTCTTCTCGATCATCTAAGAATACTTCCACACCTATTTGAGATAATGCTTGATATAGCTGATCAACGGCCTGTTGTACAGTTTGATTTTTATGGTAACCAATGGGTACGATGGCAACTTCAAAAGGCGCAATTGCAGTGGGAAATATGATCCCTGCAGCATCATGGTTCTGTTCTATCGCAGCTGCCACAACACGCGAAACGCCGATGCCATAGCATCCCATTTCCATTACCTTACTTTGCCCTGAATCATCCAGGAAAGTTGCTTTCATCTTTTCCGAATACTTGGTTCGCAACTGAAAAATATGACCGACTTCAATGCCACGGCATATCTCCAACTGCCCTTTGCCATCCGGTGAAAGATCTCCTGCTACGACGTTGCGTATATCAAAAACCCGATCAGGCACTTTCATATCCTGACCAAAATTAACTTGAGTAAAATGAAACTTTTCTTCATTTGCACCGCACACGAAATTACTCATTTCTAACACTGATCGGTCTGCGATGAGGTGTTTTTCCATACTAATCGGTCCAATATAACCAGGCCGACACCCTGTTTCCACAATAATCCTTTCTTCACTCGCTAACTCAAAATTAGCCAGGAATGGAATTTTTCTGACTTTTGTTTCATTAAGCTGATGATCTCCTCTCAGCAACAGTAAAAAGAACTGATCACCTGCAGTAATTGCAAGTGCTTTAAGCGTTTTCTGGATTGGAATCCCTAAAAATTCAGCAACCTCCTGGCAAGTCCTTATACCGGGCGTAGAAACTTTATTTCTAGAACCAATGGGCGTTTCAGATGGCGTTTGACTTCCAGGCAAGGATGTCGCCAACTCCACATTAGCCGCATAATCCGAATTGGGACAGAATGCAATCGCATCTTCTCCTGAATCTGCAAGTACATGAAATTCGTGCGAGCTACTACCACCCATTGCACCCGTATCGGCAGCTACTGCCCGAAAATCTAACCCAATTCTTGTGAATATCCGCGAATACGTTTCATGCATGACTTGGTAGGTTTTTTCTAAGCAAGTCTGATCAGCATGAAACGAATAAGCATCCTTCATGATGAATTCACGCGCGCGCATCACACCAAATCGTGGGCGAATCTCATCACGAAATTTGGTTTGAATTTGGTAAAAATTAATAGGTAATTGGCGGTAACTTTTTATTTCACGGCGCGCAATATCGGTAATCACTTCCTCATGCGTGGGCCCGAAGCAATAGTCATTTTCATGCCTATCTTTGATTTTCAGCATCTGTGGCCCAAATTGCTCCCACCGCGCTGTTTCTTGCCATAGCTCTGCAGGTTGCACAGCAGGCATTAATAACTCTTGCGCCCCACTTCGGTTCATTTCTTCTCGTACAATTTGTTCAATTTTCCTTAGCACTCTCAGACCCAATGGCATCCAACTATAAAGTCCACTTCCTAATCGTTTAATCAGCCCAGCCCTAACCATGAGTTTATGGCTAATCAGCTCTGCTTCTGCTGGCGCTTCTTTAAGCGTTGAAAGAAAGAAATTAGAAACACGCATAAAATTAATTCCACTTATGATTATTTTATTTAAAACGTGATTCTACCTTGAAAACCAATCATCGATACGGCGTAGTCTTGCGATTAGCCTATCTTAGCGTGTTAATAAAAACATAAAAGAAAAAGAAAAAGGAAAAAAGTCCTGGCTTTTTGTTTTATGGTGGCTTTTCATCTTATCCAAAGTATGAAAAAATGTTCACTAATTAACGAATTGAATGACGGATGAATCAAATGATTGATCGGAACGGATATCGTCCTAATGTTGGTATCATTCTACTGAATTCAAGAAATGAAGTTTTTTGGGGAAAGCGAGTCAAACAAAATTCTTGGCAATTTCCTCAAGGGGGAATCAAAACAGGAGAAACCCCAACACAGGCGATGTATAGAGAGCTAACTGAAGAAATTGGATTACAACCGAATCATGTAGAAATCCTTGGAAGAACACGTGAATGGCTTCGGTACAATGTACCAGAGTGCTGGATTCGGCGCGAGTGTCGAAAAAGCTATAAAGGGCAGAAACAAATCTGGTTTTTGTTACGGTTACTGGGTCGTGACACTGATGTCTCGCTCAGAAAAAGCCCACACCCAGAATTTGACGCATGGCGCTGGAACCAATACTGGGTAGAATTAGAATCTGTTGTTGAATTCAAGCGACAGGTTTATCGGCAAGCGTTGCTGGAACTATCCAGGCTCGTAGGACGAGATGTTGGGTCAGGCCATGATTATGGCTATATAGAGAACACGCAACCCAACACAAAAAAAGTATTATCGAATTCTACAGTGACCATCAAAGATTAATTTCATCGAGATGATGAGAGAGAATCATTACTAATAAATTTTAATATCGCTTATTATTAGATATTATTCCACTGAATAATATTTTGGCGTAATCGGCTGCGCCATTACAGCCGTGCTTTTGAGGAGAGATTCTAAATGATGATGCGCAAGCTAACTGTTTCGCTATTATCAATCGGTGTCATCATGACATCGATGCATGTAACTGCTGCTAACGAACCGATTCAGCCTATCAAACCAGTAAAGCCAGAAAATGCAGAATTGGTTGAATTAGGAAAAATGCTATTTTTTGATCCTAGATTATCTAAATCAGGCTTCATTTCTTGCAATTCTTGCCATAACTTAAGTATGGGCGGAACGGATAATATTAAAACCTCTATCGGCCACAAATGGCAGCAAGGCCCAATTAATGCGCCTACGGTATTGAATGCAAGCATGAATTTAGCGCAATTTTGGGATGGGCGCGCAAAAGACCTAAAAGAACAAGCAGGCGGCCCGATCGCTAATCCAGGTGAAATGGCCTCAACTCATGATATCGCAGTAAAAGTAATTGATTCTATGCCACAGTATCAAGCGCAATTTAAAAAAGCATTTGGTTCGGATGGCGTAAATATTGATCGTGTTACAACAGCAATTGCAGCTTTTGAAGAAACGCTCGTAACACCAGGCTCACGCTTTGATAAATGGCTAGAAGGTGATAAAAGTGCACTATCGAAAGAAGAACTGGATGGATATAACACATTCAAAAGCAGTGGCTGCGCTAAATGCCACAATGGTCCTGCAGTAGGTGGAAATTCCTTTGAGAAAATGGGTGTTCATAAGCCTTATGAAACCAAAAGCACTGCTGAAGGCCGTAAAGAAGTAACTGGCAAAGAAGAAGATCGTTTTCACTTTAAAGTACCTACTTTACGCAATGTCGAAATGACCTATCCGTACTTCCACGATGGTGGAGCAGCTACGTTAGAAGAGGCAGTCGACACCATGGCTAAAATTCAGTTAAACAAAGAATTTAGCAAAGAGGAAATTGCCAATGTAGTCGCCTTCTTGAAAACATTGACAGGAAAACAACCTGACTTCAAGTTACCGATTTTACCTCCTTCTAACAATAACACACCAAGACCTGAGCCTTTTGATAAATAGTAAAACTCAGTCAAGTCTATTAGAAGTGTTGTAGTAAATTAATAAAGGCCACATAGAATATCGATTCTGTGTGGCCTTTATGTATTCCCCCTACAAACATTAATGCACATGATCATCAGGTGGTGGTTTTATTTTTCCTTCCTGATTAAGTAGCGTAAGTTGCTTAGTTAAGACGCCTGTGACCAACCAACCGAAGCCATCGAATTGTGCAACCCATCGCGCACGCAAATACCCAAAACGATCAATCATGTACTCAATATGTTCTGGCGTCATACCTTTCCCCAGCATGTCTGGAACAGTTCTAGTCCTGCGAAATAATAAATAACTATCTCTGATTTCAGACCAACCTTCGGTTATGATCGGAAATGGGACGATCCGTGTTACTGCCGCCATTTCTTCCCCAGTGAGTGCTCTATTAGGAACCAACAGTATTTCAGTGTGGAAATCTTTTTTTAGCATATCGTAAACATCACTCAACTGAAATAATCGCTGTTGCGACTGAGGCCATGAGAATAACACAATGATTACATTACTCTTTTCGCGAAAATCTTTTAGACTTCCGCCAGAATGATCATGCGCAAAATAAGAAAATATAGGCGGTGCCAGGAAAGGCTGTTCTGGCGTTACCAGACTACCTAGCAGCCTTCCCATATAACCTCTCGAAAGTGCATGAAGATAATTGACAAGATCCCAGCGATTCTCATCAGTTAAGACTGCTGAAAAACCAGGCATACTGGTCCCCTCAATCCCATAAGATAGCCAATGATAAAAATTACCGACAGTATGTCTGGCTGTATGCGTTTTGGTAAGTAAATCAGTCGGATCAGGTGGAAATTCTCCGGTCTCTGGATCAGCAATAAAAAGCTCAGGCGATGTACCCGTTCCTTTCCCTTGAGGACCATGGCAACTGACACAATGTGTAGCATAAAGCGCAGCGCCTTTCGATATCGAAATCGCGTCAAAGGGAACCGGTGTTTTTTGATAAGTTTCTGGATAAGCTTCAATGATTAGCGGAGGCAATGCAATACCGAGTGACACAAGACCCATGATAATCGGAATAGCGACTCGCTTTGATCTACTCCACCGATTCAGCGCACCAATTGCTGCGATTCCTATCGCAGTAATAAACAACAAAGTACCACCCCAGAAGAAATTCTGAACACCGGGCTCATCCCAAGTCGCATCGATCGAGAACCGGAAAGGATAGGGCCAATTATCGATAATCGCATGCTTACCTGGAAGCGTATTGGCTAATAAACTAGCAACTAATACCAAAATAAGCGCTAACGAGAACTCAATTCCCACCCATTTTCTTAACTGATTAATTGCGATCCCAGTATGTTCATCTCCACGGATAAATAAAGGTAGCCAAATGGCGCGAATTCGATAAGCAATCCATAAAATAACACTAAGTATCAACAGCTTGATATTGAGCAACCACCCATATTGACTTGATACCAGTGTATGATAATAGCTTCCAATCATACGATCTGCCGCCATCCAGCCGGTCATGAGCAACAAAATCATGACGGGTAATGCAAGCGTTGAAAACTGTTTCAAAAAATCTGCATACAGTACGACAGCACCCGTTTGTGAATTTTTAAACGCTTCACGAATCATATAAATGATCGCTGGCAAAACTCCAAACCAGGCTCCTGCCAATAAAATGTGCAGCGTATAGGGCGCAACAGAAACAAAAGAAATCTCCTCTGCACCTGCATGACTAACAAGTGATCCAGCGATTAGCGGTAATGCTGCCGCAAATGCAAGCAATACATAATGCCATTGAACGCGATTCAAATATTTCAAACGAAAAACAATCAGCAGCAATAGTATTGCCAATAAGAACCGCACCACCCAAAGATGCCCTACTCGAGTTTTTAGCACGATCTCCAGCCAAGCATTTAAATCCCAGGTATTCATCGCATTCCCAGTAGCTTGACCCGCTGTGCTTGCCAAAATACCGATTAATCCTAGCAAAACGATAGTTACCAACCAAGGGAATAATTGCTCTAGCTTTCTAACCCAGCCCGACTCGGGTAGTTTCTTTCCATACCAAATTATTGCTAAAAAAACACAGCTGCCAAATAAAACAAGATTGGCAGTTAACTGTAACCATCGTACTAACGCAGAAAAAAATTCGATCATTGCTTTTACAACATTAAAATCATTAACAAAACTCGGAAATCATCTAGACTTTAGGCAGTACTATAATTTGGGTACCAACTTGATGCACAAGATAAAAAAACGAAGGAGTAAGAATAAAGTTGGAAAATTAATAAAGCAGAAAGTACTCCGAAACTGCCTTATACCATAGCGTATAACAGCGTTTCATTCAAGCCAGCTATACCAAGGCGTGGAACCCAAAAGTAAATAAATCAATTTGTTGATCGCAAAATTCCATCAT
Organism: uncultured Nitrosomonas sp.; assembly: GCA_964537855.1. GTDB lineage: Bacteria > Pseudomonadota > Gammaproteobacteria > Burkholderiales > Nitrosomonadaceae > Nitrosomonas. The sequence goes on along the minus strand of CAZIDT010000020.1, from coordinate 204 downwards.
GATCCTGTTATAGCGCTAATTCATTTCAGTAAATCGATTATGATTGATCATAATAATAACCACCGAGACTGTCCATGAGTGACCCAATAATCACCTGCCCCAACTGAGGTATGCTGATTCTCAGGGAATCCAAAGTTGTTTCCATCATATTTTTATTTGACCATTACAACCCACTTCTTTGAATTTTATCTAGACAACCAAGCA
>CAZIDT010000019.1:0-11315 GCA_964537855.1 uncultured Nitrosomonas sp. | reverse complement strand
ACAATTCGATCATTAAAACGTTCGTCAACACTAATACCGAGTGAGGGCCGAATATATTTACCCTTATCGATAATCTGAGGAACAACGCGCATAATCGTATCGACAGGTACGGCGAATCCAATTCCAGCCGAAGCGCCGCTTGGACTATAAATAGCTGTATTGATACCAATTAATCTACCTGCTGAATCGAGTAGAGGACCTCCCGAGTTACCAGGATTAATGGCGGCATCTGTTTGGATTAAGTGTTCGATCGCTGGCCCATTTTCACTCGCCAGAGAACGATCGAGTGCTGAAATGATGCCCGTTGTTAATGTCCAATCGAGTCCAAATGGATTACCAATTGCAAAAACTTTTTGACCAACTTTCAGATCATTGCTGGTCCCAATTGGAATAGGGGAGGGACGTTTAAATCCAACCCCAATTTTTAATACAGCAATATCGTGTGAAGGGCTAACGCCAATGAGTGTTGCTTTCTAATCGCGCCCATCCGCTAATTTTACCATTGCCTCGCTTGCACCTTGGATCACATGGAAGTTAGTGACAATATGCCCCGCATCGTCCCAGAAGAAACCAGAGCCATTACCCCTTGGAACAGCAAATACATTGCGAGTCCAGATATCTCGTACTAATTTAGTTGTAGAGATGAATACAACCGAATCACGAGATTGCTCAAATAATTCAATTGTGGCGCGTTCGTCTAAAGCGAGATCGCCTCTGGCGGTTATTGTTCTAATTTCACCCTTTTCTGGAGCAAAGAGAGACTCGATTAGGGGTAAGGTACGCCAAAATAGCATCAGGGCTGCAATCGTTAATGCGATGATTGTCATGCGACGAATAAAAGGATCTGGGCGAGTTGATGGTGGTGAATTGGAAATCATTTTTGACTAAAAGTAAGTAGATATAAGAAACGATTCGGTAGCACTAATAATAAACCTTATGATCTAAAACAAGATAAAATGTGTATCACGGTAAAATATGTTTTTTTAAAACAGTAGCTATGGTGGGAAATCCTATTTTAGAGAATTTATGAATTATTTGGTTTTTATAGTATTACTGATGTTACTTTCTTTTACTGCTTCATCTTTCGCATCCAATCAATCAGACAAAGAAAATATTCTTGGATTATGGCTAACAAAGAAAAAAGATGTTGTGGTTCAAATCAAATATTGTGAAGCAAATACTTTATGTGGCTATGTGACTTGGATTAGCCCCGAGGAGAGGAGTGAGAAGAATTCTACGCTATGTGGGGAAAAGGTATTGTGGGATGCTCGCCTAGCGGATGATCAGCCCATAAGGTGGGTTGATGGTGTTTTATATAAAGCGGATGAGGATAAATACTACGGTGCTAACTTGCACTTAATCGATGCCAATACATTAGCACTTCGCGCATATATTGGAGTGCCTCTCTTAGGAAAAACTAAAAAACTTACCCGCACTTCAGAGAAAGCGCATCCTTCCTGTATTATTCCAGATAAACCATAAAATGGGCAGTTAGCACATTCTGTTTTACCATCGAAACAGAAACATACATAAAGAAATTATCGTGTTTTGATAGATTTCTTCAGGTCTTTATATAATTCTGGATGCTGTGCCTTTAGCATTGCAGCGATGAGTAAGTCGTCTCTTTTAATCTTGAGTAAGTCAATACGATCGATATGAACGAGTCTTACAAGTTCCCTGACAGCTTTTGGCATTTCTCTGCCACTTTCATAGCGAGAGCCACCGCTTTGAGTAACACCAACTTTACTCCAGAATTCTTGTTGGTTCATATTTAGTTTTTGTCTTACTTCTCTTGGATTTGGAATTTTTTTAAATAATTTCATCATGTTCTCTCTCAATTGTCATCAAAGCGATTAGACTTAAAAATAATTTTTTTGTTCGAATTTCAGATAGATCAAAAAAATACTAACTCAAGCTAATATTCATACAGAATTAGTTCAATTTTTATCGGAGTATCTATATGGAATTTAAGTTTTATTTAAAAGGAATTTATGCTTTATTTCTTTAAATCTATTTAGTGTTTTTATGCAATTGAATTTGTTTTAGTAAAAATTCTTTAACGTATGATATCTGTTCCTCGTTGACCAATAGGGGTGCATGCCCTATGTTCGATATTTTAATAATTCTTGCTTTGGGACCACGAATTTTCATTTCTTCAGCAATTTGGGGAAGCAAAACATCCGATTTCTCACCATGTAATACCAAAGTAGGAATGGTTAATTGATCCCAGAATGACCATAAATCAATATCATGCTCAAAATTTTCATGAAAATTGATGGCGATACGGGGGTCGTAACGAAATCCATATACACATTCTGAATATTTGCAGGCACTATATAACGTTAAATGCCGCCACTGTTCTTTGGTTAAATTGCCAAATGGCGCTGAAATAACTCTGATATAGTTTTCTAGCTGATCGATATCAGTGAATTTAGGATCTTCACCAACATAGCGCTTAAAGCGGAGAATGGCATCAATGGGAATTCGAGGCCCTATGTCGCTCATTATAATCGATTTTATGGGAATTGGTAAATCCTGGCTGGCAAGTATCATACCAATAAGCCCCCCCATTGATATGCCTACCCAGTTTAGATGAACGGGTTGCTCATACTGAGCTAGGATATGGGTTAGTAAGATTTTTATATCAGACAGGTAGATCGCTGGTTGATTGTATTCTTCAGCATTGGTAAGCCAATCACTCTGCCCGCGGCCTACTATGTCAACGCAGATAACCCTAAAATGGTCTTGTAAGGTTTTTGCAAGATAATCGAAATCCCGACTATTTCGAGTGAGCCCGTGGGCACAGATAACTATTTGTGGATTATCAGGATTTCCCCAGTCAGTGAAGGCAATATATCGGGTTGTCTGAGGGTTATCGTTTTTTTCAGCAATCGTATTAACAGGAATTCGATTAAAGCGCATAGACAAATCCTGAGTAGAATCTATTAATAACATTTCCGTTAAGGTGGAATTACTTTACTGATGACGTAGCGAAATTTCCCAGATTTCTCTAAAGGAATTTCATTAACTTCTTCTATATTAATCGTAATATTGTTTCCTAACCTTGCCTGAAATTCATTGGTGATTAGCTTTTTTGTTGTCGTATCTAGAGCGGATTTGCTCACAATCAATATACGCGTTAAATCTAGGCTTTCTTGTATTATCTTGAAGGAATTGATTTCAGGAATCTTCCTTAATATATAAATCAGGGCAAGTCCATGCATCACTGTACCATCTTGGGCAACAACAAAATCAGTACTGCGTCCTTGAATTTCTTTTAATAACGGGAGACCTCTTCCGCAGCTACATAATTGATCATCAAGTCTGCCAATATCACCGGTCCGGTAGCGTATGAACGGAAAATCACTACTTGCAAGGTGTGTAATAACGATTTCACCCGATTCACCACAAGGTAAGGGTACCCCTTGGTTGTCTAGGATTTCAACAATAATATCTTCAGCGGTGATATGCATACCGCCAGCTGGGCACTCATGAGCGATAAACCCCGCATCACGTCCCCCATAGCCATTAGCAACAGGGCAGTTAAAAGTTTTACTGATTTGCTGACGTTGCTCGTTGTACAACCGCTCGGAGGTTACGAATGCAACTTTTATTCCGAGATCGTTCATCAGTTCCCCGGTTTTTTCAGCATAACGCGCAATAAACGATAGGGCTGAAGGATAGCCAAAGAGCATTTTGGGCTGAAAAGAACGAATTTCATCAAGGAAAATTTGTAATTTCTGATCTGACATTTCAAAAGCAGGTAGTAATTTGCTCCGAAATAGTGAATCACGGATAGCGCGGATATTATCCTGGGTCCCTAATTCGATTGGAGATCCCCATATAACGATCTCAGGATCTCCGATATCGACATTCCACCATCGTGTAGCTCGCCATTTTGCTGCAACATCATGGCTTACACGCTCCTTGCCCAAATAAAAAATTAACGGTTCTCCGCTAGATCCACCTGTGTTTGATCGAAGCAGCGACTGTGCATTAACGGATTTTAATAATTCGATATTGGTTCTAATGGCTGCTTTATTTAAAAGAGGAAGCTTTGATAACGCTGAAAGCGACTCAAATCCTTCAGGTTCGATCGCTAGATCATTCATTATTTTTTTATAGTAAGGAACATTTGCTTTGGCATGGAGGAGAAGTTTTTTTAGTTTTGAGAGTTGCAGCTGTTCAATTTGGCTTTTATTCCACCATTGCGTGATTTCTAGTTCTTTTCTAATCGAAACCGTATGATGACGTTTAAGAAATTCATGAATTGGAAAACAAAAATTTGCAATGAGCCAAGTATATAAGCTCTTATTTGTAGAATTGGTTCCCATATAATTTACGATTTCGTTATTAAATTAGAACCGATGAGCGTGCGCTCATAAATTTCCATTAATTGAGCTCGCACATGCTTCCATGAATAGTGTTGTACCATTTCATACCCAGCCTCAACCATTTTTCTAGATTTTTCTGGGTTGGTGAGAATGAGCTGGATAGCTTCTGCTATATCTACTGGACTCTTAGGTGGCACAAGCAAAGCAGTTTCACCATGTTTAACTAAGAATGGAACACCGCCAACATTAGTACTGACTACCGGGACTTTACAAGCGAGTGCTTCCAATATTGAGATTGGCATATTATCAATTAAACTGGTATTGACCATAACATCAGCGCGATGGTACAAATCATTGATGGCAGCATTATCTATTCGACCCAGGAAGGTTACCGAATTAACTAATTCAAGACTATCAACAAGCTGTTCCAACATCGCTTTTTCAGGACCGGAGCCTGCTATCGATAGCTTCGCATTGGGGAAGTTTTTTTTGACGATTGAAAATGCGCGAATAGCAGTTGCATTATCATAAATTGATTCAAGGTTACGAGTTAAGATGATATGGGGACTATTCTCAATTTTAGGTAGATTCCATTCTGGAGTCTGTACAGCGAAGCGATCAAGATCGATGATATTAGGTACTATCGTTACATCAAATCCGCGTTGATTGAAGACATGTTTAAGAAATGCAGAGGGAACGATAATGGCACTTGCTCTTTTTAAACTGGGCCTGACCCAGAAAATAGATTTTTTAAGAAAAGCTTCAGCCTCCCCACCCCGATAATTGATGATGATAGGTTTATTCTTGAGGTAAGCGATCCAAATCACAGGTGCTGAGAACAGATGCCATGACCAGCCTGAATTGGCCATCACATGAAAAAATTGTACAGAATGAGACGCTTGCCATAGCTTATACAAGTAAGGAATTAGCCGAAAGAATGCGCGAATTCCTTTAAATTTTTCAATCCACTGTGGATAATAGGGTGCATTGACTTGAATTAACGTAACTTGAATATTTTCGCTAGCTAACAAATTGGCTAATTGTCTTGTTTGGTTTGCCATTCCCCCTGATGGTGGTGGGAGTGGCCCGACCAGTCCGATATGCATTTTATAATTACTCAACTGTTTTACCTTGCTCGACTAGTAGCTGACTATAAACAGGTTTATAACGCGCAACACTATTTTCCCAATTCCTTTCATTCTCTACATAAGCACGCCCAGCTTGGATTAGGGATTTCCAAAGATTGGGTGTATTTAATAAATAAGTGATTTTCCTGGCGAGAGCGTCCGGATCACCCGATCTAAATAAAAGACCTGTTTCGCCATCACGAATTAATTCACGGTGTCCTCCTACATCGGAAGCAATAAATAATTTGCCTTGTGCCATGGCTTCGAGAGGTTTGAGCGGAGTGACCAAGTCGGTTAATCTCATTGATAATCGTGGATAAACCAATACCTCAATTAAATTATAATATTCATTGACTTGTGCATGCGGTACCCGGCCTGTAAAGATGACCTTATCTTGTATTCCAAGTGTTTGAGCTGTTTGTTTTAAAAAGTTTTCTTGAGGACCACCGCCAACTAATAATAGATGGAGATCAGGGTATAAGGGCAGTAAGCTAGGTAATGAGCGTAATAAAATCTCCAAACCTTCGTAAGCATAAAAGGAGCCAATAAATCCAATCACACGTTTATTTTGGAGACCTAATCTTAGTCTGAGCGAATGATCAACTGAATGATGTAGGGGGAATTGTGTGAGATCAACTGCATTAGGAATCGTTGTAACTTTATGCTCACTAATCCCTCGGTTGACTATATCGTTGCGCAATCCTTCACATATCGTGGTAATAGCATTAGCACGCTTTAACGCATAAGTTTCTAAACCGCGCGTTAAACGATAACGTAAACCCCATTCATTACTGGTTCCATGATCGACTGCGGCATCTTCCCAGAATGCTCTAACCTCATAAACAACTGGAATCCCCTTTTTTTTACCAATGTGCAAGGTAGGTATTGCGTTTAGCACGGGTGAGTGAGCATGCAATATATCTGGTTTGACGATTTCTACCACATCATTTAATCGTTGAGTAAGGCTGGTGATAACCGCAATCTGATTAAAAATCGGTAATTCGTTAATAACGCTCTTATAAGAGGGCGTTCGATAAAAATGGAAGTCATCGATTGTTTCTTCAAGAGAGTTTGCCAATCCTTGTTTGGTGCTAGTTAAATGGAAAGTCTCCCATCCTAGGGCCCGTTGAGCTTTAAGGATCGAGAGTGTTCGGAATGTATATCCACTGTGTAATGGAATCGAATGATCAAGTATATGCAGGATACGCATTATGTTTAGACAGCTTAATAAGCCAATCGAATAAGATTATTTCATATCATAACTGTTTATTTTCCTTAGTCGAGATGAAAATAACAGTGGTTTTTTGTATAACTAATGCAATATCAATTTAGGTAGGCTGATGAATTTGTAATGTTCTCAATAAGTAATTGATTGGAAATGATGAAGATTTACTAACCTACTTACTTATTTTCGTCTTTTTGTACAGCCGTTAATATATGGTTAACATACTCATGGATGCTGTGGTCGGAAAAGTGGTCTATCCGAAATTTGCGAATCCCGCGGAGAAATCCATGCCAGCGATCCAAACGCTTTGAAGTGTAATCGAGTGTTCGTAAAGCACCATTACGGTTCAGATACATTTCGATCCCGGTATGGCGATAACCAAGCCATACTGGGGGTACTCTTGTCACAATATCATTGTTGTTGACCCAACGATAATGTTTTAGCCTCACGAAATTGACATACCGTTTATTCCCAACACGAGGACTACCGTATGTATAGAGTTCAGCTGGATTGGCACATTTGTTTGAAACATGGCATCGATAGGCGCATACTGTGGCCATAGCTGCGCCTAATGAGTGACCAGTAAACCATAAAGTCTTACCGAGATCGATGAGATGCTTTTCCATCATTGGCCAGATATCATCAGCTTCTTGTTTGAAACCGCGATGAACGCGCCCAGCTGTTTCAGCTAAAACGGTTCCTAAGTTAGCATCAGCATGGATATCATTCCACTCGTTGGGCTCTGTTCCTCTGCAAACGATCACAGCATCGTGGTTATTTTCGAAGAAAAAACCTTGAGCACCGTCATAATCAAAAAAAATACTAACTGGAAAACCAATCAAATTGACAGCACGTTGCGCTTCGTTAGAATCGTTATAAGCGATCATTGATAATTCAGCGAATAATAGTGATTTACGCAGTAAGGATAGATTTGAGATAGGCTCGTTGACTCGAGAATGAAGGATTAAAGGAAATTCATTGGGATCTTGTATCAATTGCGCTGATAGATTATTTCTACTTTCTGACATAACGTTTCTAGGTTGTATTTTTAATTTTAAACAATAGGATTTTCCTAAATGCTAACGTTGAAGTGGTTCTTGGTTCTGATATTAATTCTTGTTATTTTAGCAATTCTAGCAGGTCAGCTTGGGATGTTTAAGGGAGTTGCACCCAATGATCTTGGTGTTGCTGAAGGTAGGCTGAAATTGCCCGCTGATACACCCAATAGCGTGTCAAGCCAAGCTGATCTTTATCCCAATCACCCACAACACAGTTATGCCCGAATTGAGCCATTACCATTGGTAGGCGATAGCAAATCTACGCTGGAGAGAATTAAGGCTATTATAGAGTCGATGCCCGGTTCTGAAGTGATCACCTATCAAGAGCATTATCTTTATGTGCAATTTACGACGCGTGTGATGAAATTTGTCGATGATGCTGAATTTTGGTTTGATCCTCAATCAAATGTCGTGCAAGTTCGATCTGCATCTCGATTAGGAAAAAGCGATCTTGGTGTCAATCGCAAACGTATTGAGTGGATTCGTAGGCAGTTAAAGGAAATTTCTTGAACGATAACGCATGACTCGTTTAATTCTAAAGAGAAGTAAGTTTTTTCTTGGTCTGGTTTTTTTTCTGCTTGGATTAAGTAGTATTTTTTGGTTGGCGATAAGGGCCAGCCTACCGCAATATTCAGGAACTGCCAAGCTTGCGGGATTGACTCATATTGTGCGAGTTGATCGTGATGCACTGGGTACAGCAACTATTCAGGCGCTGAATCGAGTCGATTTAACGCGGGCGTTAGGCTATGTTCATGCACAAGAACGTTTTTTTGAAATGGATTTGATGCGCCGAAGTGCAGCAGGTGAATTGGCGGAATTGTTTGGTAAAGCAGCTATACCGAAGGATAGACAAATACGAAAACACCGCATGAGAGCTCGAGCCAAGCATATGTTTGAGAATTTGCCAAAGGATCAGCGTGACCTAATTGAAGTATATCGCACAGGAATTAATGCTGGATTAGCCGCGTTACCCCTGCAATCTTTTCCTTATTTATTGATGCGTGAACGTCCTACCCCTTGGCAGAATGAAGATACTTTGTTAGTGATATTAGCGATGTACTTTACGCTCCAAGAGCAAAGTTTTTATCGCGAATTACAGTTGTCAACTTTGCAAGCAGCTTTGCCTGCTTCGGTCTATCAATTCCTAACCGCGCCTGGCGGAGATTGGGATGCGCCGCTGATTGGGCTACCGTTCAAATGGCCTCCTTTGCCTAGCAAAGATGAATTTGATTTTCAATCCTATACGCATTTGCCGGAAATGAAGCATGATCTGTTAGAGCTACATGATGAAGCGCCAGGCAGTAATAGCTTTGCAGTTTCTGGAGAATTATCGAATGGTGCAGCATTGGTAGCAAATGATATGCATCTTTCCCTAAGGGTTCCTAATATATGGTTTAGGGCACGCTTCATTTATCCCCATCCCAATAAAGCAGGAAGCAATATAGATGTGAGTGGCGCTACCTTACCTGGGGTTCCAGCAATAGTGGTCGGATCAAATGGTAACATTGCTTGGAGTTTTACGAACAGCTATATCGACATAGCGGATTGGGTTCGTGTTGTTCTTCATTCCAAGAATTCGGATTTGTATCGTTATGAAGGGGCGTGGAAATCATTGGTAACCTTTCAGGAAATTTTGCGTGTGCGCGATGCTGAGGATGAGTTTCTTGAAATTCAAGAAACTGAATGGGGTCCCATTCTGGATTATGATCATGATGGTGTTCCGCTGGTTTTGAATTGGGTTGCTCAGCACCCAGTTGCTGCTGATCTTAAACTGATCAGCTTAGAGTTGGCAGAGAATGTTGATCAAGCGCTAGGTGCTGCGCAACAGAGTGGGATACCAGCTCAAAATTTCATTGTGGGTGATCGTGAAGGAAATATAGGGTGGACAATCGCAGGGCGTATACCAGTGAGATCTGGTAACTATGATCCCATGCTGCCTGCAGATTGGTCGAATCATGAAATAGGTTGGTTGGGATGGTTGCCTTCAGCACATTATCCGAAAATTAGCAATCCCACTAATATGCGTTTATGGAGTGCCAATGCTAGATTAGTTGATGGTCCTGCGCTAGAACGGCTTGGTGATGGTGGATATGAACTTGGTGCGCGTTCAAAGCAAATTCGTGACAGCTTGCTTGCTAAAGAGAGATTTACTGCTAGAGACTTATTTGCGGTGCAATTAGATCATCGTGCGTTATTTCTATCACGCTGGCAGAAATTGCTTCATGAAATCGTAGATCGTGCCCCGTTTGAGCCATGGAAACAGAAATTAGCAGATGGATTGTTGGATTGGAATGGTCTTGCAGCGCCAAGCTCCGTTTCTTACCGAATCGTTCGTGCTTTCAGACAACAGGTGGTTGATAGCATCTATCACAATTTTATAGCGGTAGTAAGCTATCAGTATCCCAATTTCTTGCCCCCTCGATTACCACAAATTGAGCATGCGATATGGCAATTAGTAGAGGATCGTCCCCCCCATTTGCTTCCACTTGGAAACGCGAACTGGGAGGATTTTTTACAAAAGTGTGCAAAAAAGGTGGTATTGCTGATGGAAGCACAATCCAGTGATGAAAACCCTTGGAATTGGGGGAAGCAGAATATTGCGCAAATACAACATCCATTAAGTAAAGTATTACCTGGTTTTGTTTCTCGATGGCTAGATATGCCTAAAGATTTACTTGCGGGGGATAGTTATATGCCACATATTCAGGCACCTAATTTCGGTGCATCTGAACGCTTTGTTGTTGCACCTGGCAATGAGGAACAAGGTTATTTCTCTATGCCCGGTGGGCAGAGTGGTCATCCACTTTCGCCCTATTATGGAAGTGGGCATCGGGATTGGGTAATCGGGAAACCAACCCCATTTCTTCCTGGATTGCCTCAGCAAACATTGTGGTTAGAGCCAAATTGAATGTTGAGGTATGCTATTGTTCAGTGATCTTGAAAAATTAACAAATAGTGAGAGAGAGGGTGTTTTATGAGAAAAATTATTATCAGTATGCTAATCTACCTTTCTATAGTTCCGCTAAGTGCAGCAAATGACACCGATAACCGAAAAGCGTTACTACTGAATGAAGCGCAGCGACACCATATACTATCCGAGATGCGGTCTATGCTTTTAGGGACACAACTAATCATACAAGCGCTTGCCGAAGATGATATGTTAGCTGTAGCGAGACACGCACGCATGCTTGGTATGGAGATGGCTCATAAAGGTGAAGATCATTTGCAATCTGTTCTGCCCGATGATTTTATGCAACTCGGTATGTCAGTCCATAAAAGCTTTGATAAGCTCGCGACAGATGCGGAGAGTTTGAAAGACCCTAAGCATGCGCTGTCGCAGTTAAGTGCTACTTTACAGCAATGTGTTGCATGTCACGCTGCCTATCAAATCTGGACAACCGATATACCGTCTGATGCGGAACTACATCCAGCGTACCAGCTGAGTCATTAAATTGGAAGTGTATTTATCCTTACACCTAAATACTGTAAACAACGTTAGAGATTCTTACAAACTACTGATAAACGCTTATAGCCAATTGCAATAATTTAGAGCTGATATTCAAATTTGCAT
>CAZIDT010000018.1:0-11380 GCA_964537855.1 uncultured Nitrosomonas sp. | reverse complement strand
TAAAAGTATAGGTAAAATTAAAGTGTTAGGCAAAAAAAATATGCCAAATGCAGTTTACGTGGAAAATATTGATGAAAGATCGGAAGGTCAACGTATCGATAATTTTCTTTTTAAGCAATTGAAAGGTGTACCTAAAAGTCACATTTATCAAATTTTGCGGAGTGGTCAAGTTCGCGTCAATAGCAAACGGATTACGGCAGATTACCGGTTACAGTTGCATGATGCCGTTCGTATTCCACCGCTTAAATTAACCTTAAAATCAGAACCAACAAGAATTCTACCACGTGCTAATTCTACTCGTTTCGAGAAATTATATGAAGATGAATGGTTAATTGCTATTAATAAACCAGCAGGAATGGCAGTTCACGGCGGTAGTGGTGTGAGTTATGGTGTAATCGAGCAGCTGCGGCAAGATTACCCCGATTGGAAATTTCTTGAATTGGTGCATCGCCTTGATCGAGATACTTCAGGTGTATTAATGTTGGCCAAGAGGCGTAATGCTTTAGTGGGACTACACCAGCAAATTCGTGAAGGTTCAGTTCATAAGTTTTATTGGGTGATGGTCAAAGGAAAATGGACAAATGGAAAACAAAATGTGAAGTTGTTACTGAATAAATTTGTAACAGCAAAAGGTGAACGACGCGTTACTGTTATCGATGAGAAAAATCAAGATACGAAAGGTTTATTATCCCACACAATTTTTACACTCCAACAGAATTGGGTTGATTTTAGTTTGCTAAAAGCGGAGTTAAAAACAGGGCGTACCCATCAAATTCGTGTTCATTTAGCGCATCTTGGTTTTCCGATTGTGGGCGATGAGAAATACGGTGATTTTGAATTCAATCGACAGTTGATGAAAAAAAATCAAAAATTTAAAAGAATGTTTTTACATGCGGGAACGATAGAATTCATTCACCCAATAACAAATAGTACTGTTAAAGTCACGGCTCCTTTATCTAAAGAGTGGGGTGAGTTCACTGATTGGTTGGAACAGTATCATAACTGATACAGTTCCAAAATCTTTTCTAATCTAAATTAAGGTTTTAGCCTTCTTTATTGGTTTTAGATTTGATGAAAGGATCGAGCACTTTCCAGACATTATCAAGAATGATAGGTTGAGCTGCTGCATTCGGGTGAATGCCATCAGCAAGGAAATAATCACGGTTATCTGCAAATCCTTCGAGTAAAAATGGAATAAATGGTAGTTGATAGCGTGTGGCTAGCTGTTGATAAACGTGACGGAACTTTTGAGTATAAGCGATGCCATAATTCGGCGGAAGCTGCATTCCGATCAATACTGGCCATGCATGATTGCGTTGACACGTTTCGATGATCGTTTCTAAGTTATCATTAATGTTTTGGACGGAGGTGCCCCGTAAACCATCATTGGCACCTAAACCAATGATGACGATATTAGGTTCATTTAACTTGAGCGCTTGTTCAATTCGATTACGACCCCCGAGTGTTGTTTCCCCGCTGATACTGATATTAATTACTTGATAGCTGGGTGATTCATTTAGTAGCTTGTTTCTAAGTAGCGTGACCCAACTGGATTCAGTTGGTAATCCGTAGCCTGCTGACAGGCTATCACCTAGAATCATGATAGTTATTTTATTTTGGTGTTTCTCGGCTGCGATAGGAGCTGGGAGAATGAAATTAACGAATAGAAAAATAATGCTAAGTAAAATTTTCATAAAGAATCGCCGTACCCGAAGAGATAAACAGGTTATTGTACAAGCAACTGCTTTAGATAAAATAATTGCCTTAGGTGATAAACCCTTGGTCATTCTGCAGGATATCAATCTCCAAGTTGATGCAGGAGAGTCGGTTGCTATCGTAGGCGCATCAGGCTCAGGTAAGTCAACACTGCTGGGTTTACTAGCGGGATTAGATGTGCCGACCAGCGGTCAAGTATTTCTAGATAATGAGGCTATATTTTTACTTGACGAAGATCAGCGTGCGGCGCTCCGTTCGCGTTTACTAGGGTTTATGTTTCAATCTTTTCAATTATTACCCGCGCTAACTGCTATGGAAAATGTGATGTTACCGATAGAGCTTTCCGGGCAAAAGTCAGCAACAAAATTGGCTCAAGTATTACTTGAAAGAGTAGGTTTAGGTGCACGACTTGATCATTATCCCCGACAGCTCTCGGGTGGAGAACAGCAACGCGTTGCTATTGCCCGAGCTTTTGTAACGCAACCTAAACTTTTATTTGCTGATGAACCGACGGGTAATCTGGATTCAGAAACCGGAAATCAGATTATTGAGCTGATGTTCGAGTTGAACCAAGAAAAAGGAACAACACTAATACTAGTTACTCATGATGAAGCTTTATCGAATCGTTGCGACCGAAAAATTAAAATGGTTAGCGGTCGAATTATCGATTAAGCGCCTGATTTAATCATTTAGGGTGAAATAGGTATTAGACGTGGTTGAGATTAGCAGTAATGATAAAGGTATTGGTGGTTTCAGGCGGTTATTTCCTAAGTGGATTGCTGTGGGTGCAGTCATTGCGCTCATTTTATTGAGTAAGCAATTTTTTGAAGATACCACTAAACCAAATGAAGTTAACCCAAGAAATACGGTAACGGTAGTACTAGCATCTGTAGAGCAGCAGGCTGTAGCGATTCAAATTAAGGTTAAAGGAACGGTACTTCCTAAGCAAACAATTGTGATTCGTCCACAACTGAGTGCTGTTATTAAATCTATTCATATTAAAGAAGGGCAGTTCGTAACGCAGGGTGATAAGCTGTTCACTTTCGATACGCGAGACCGAGAAGCGAATCTAGCGAAATCAAACGCTCAATTATCGAAAACTAAAGCTGAATTAGCAATAGCGCTACGCAATTATCAGCGCCAACAAGCATTATTTAGGAAAAATTTTATTTCTCAAGCAATGTTGGATGCTGCGAGGAATCAAGTCGAGTTATTACAGAACCAACTTAAATTTGATCAAGCTAATATTCAGGCAGATAGGGTTAGTTTGAGTCATGGGGAAATTTATGCACCGATTAGTGGACGAACTGGGAGCATAACACTTTTCCCCGGTAGTTTAGTTCAGCCTGAAGTGTCCCAATTGGTGAGTATCATGCAACTTGATCCGATTCAGGTGAGCTTTGCTCTTCCTGAAAGTGAATTAGGTTTATTGCAACAATTGCCAGGCGCTAATCAAATTAACGCTATCATTCAGTTTGGTGCAACAGACGAGCAAAGGCTTGAAGGAAGAATTGTTTTTATTGACAATGCGATTGATACTGCGAGTGGCACGATACATGTTAAGGCTGAGTTTGCCAACGAGGATCAGAAACTTTGGCCTGGCATGTTTGTTGAAGTAATTCTTATCAAACAATGGATTCCCAATGCTATTATTGTTCCAGTACAAGCAGTTCAAGCAGGGCCAACAGGTCATTATGTATTTGTTATCGATACTACTGCTAAAGCCATCATGCAGCCGGTATCGGTTCTATACATGCAAGAGGGATTTGCTGTTATTGATGGACTTAATCCCGGGTATTGCGTTGTTGTGGAAGGTGCTCATACGCTTCGTCCAGGTACTCCGATTAGCGAAAATTCAATCATACTTCGTAGCGATAAAACTTGTGAGCGGCTTGAATTAACTCGAGCATCTGGTGCTGGGAGTGTGATAGCTCACAAAATTTTAGGTAATTAATGAATCTCGCAGCATTATGTATTCGACGCCCTATTATGACGATATTGTTATCGTTGACGACCGTTATTCTTGGGCTAACAGCCTACAGTGGAATACCTATTGCCGCTTTGCCCAATTACGATACTCCAACCATAACAGTAAGTGCGGTGCTCCCGGGTGCAAGCCCTGAAACAATGGCTGCTGCCGTTGCTACCCCATTAGAGCGTCAATTTTCTTCAATAGCGGATCTTTCAACGGTTAGTTCGACAAATACCCAGGGCAATACACAGATTACCTTGGAGTTTAATCAAGGTCGTGATATGGATAGTGCAGCAGTTGATGTTCAAGCTGCATTGTTAAGGGCGCAACGCGCGCTACCTATTGAAATGACAACAATGCCTTCCTATCGGAAGATTAATCCTGCAGATACGACAATTGCAATTCTTTCGATAACATCGGAAACATTACCATTTTCCAGCTTAAATCAACTTGCTGATAAATTAATTATTCCTGCTTTATCAACGTTACCTGGCATAGGTGAGGTTCGAATTAGTGGGCAGAAAAAATTTGCAGTTCGAATACGCGTGAATCCACTTGCGCTGGCTGCGCGTAATTTGACCATTGACGATATTGCTCGAGTAATCGCAGATGCGAATCCAAATTCCCCTCTGGGTACCCTCGATGGCGGTCGCCAAACGTTAACCATACAAGCTAATCGCCAATTAGAACATGCAGCCGATTTTGCAAACCTCATTGTATCTGCGGATGAAGCAGGTCGACTAATTCGGTTGGCTGAACTTGCAACTGTTGAGAATAGTTTTGAATCGGTCAAGACAGCAAGTTGGACCAACGGACAGCCATCGATCACATTGTTAATTTATGCACAACCCGGTGCAAATGTGGTTGCAGCTGTCGATGCGATAAAAACAGCGTTGCCTACCATTAATGCCCAATTGCCTGAATCTGCTCAGTTATCTTTTTATTTGGATCGTTCTCAATCAATTCGTGAAGCAATATTCGACGTCCAATTTACCTTTGGGTTGACAGTTGCATTAGTCATTCTGGTGATGTTTTTGTTTTTACGAAAACCCAATGTCACGCTTATTCCAGCTTTGTCTCTTCCAATCTCATTATTATGCTCGATCGCTTTGATGGGCGTAATGGGTTACACACTGGATAATATTTCATTACTGGCAATAACCCTTGCGGTAGGGTTGGTTGTAGATGATGCGATCGTAGTTCTGGAAAATATTGTTCGATATACAGAAAAAGGTCTGCCACCGATAAAAGCCGCGATTCTAGGTGCAAAAGAAATTACCTTTACCATCATATCGATATCGATTTCGCTTGTTGCAGTCTTTATTCCCATTTTTTTTATGCCGGGTGTTATCGGTATGTTATTCCATGAGTTTGC
Organism: uncultured Nitrosomonas sp.; assembly: GCA_964537855.1. Taxonomy (GTDB): domain Bacteria; phylum Pseudomonadota; class Gammaproteobacteria; order Burkholderiales; family Nitrosomonadaceae; genus Nitrosomonas. Next base: position 6,317 of record CAZIDT010000018.1, on the reverse strand, counting down.
TGCGGTGGTGAGTATTGCGGTTATGGTATCAGCGGTAGTTTCTTTGACTTTAGTTCCGATGCTAGCTAGTCGGTACTTAACGCAGCGTAAATCATCGGCTAGTGTCTTACTTTTGACTCAATGGTTTGAATCAGGGTTTAAACAACTTTTAGCAGGGTATGAGTATCTGCTGGATTGGGCATTAACTCATCGCCGGATTGTTTTGCTTATCGCTCTGAGCACGCTAATATTAACTGTCATTCTGTTCGTCTTATTGCCTAAAGGTTTTTTTCCTGAGGAAGATACTGGTCGAATCATGATCGTAATGGAGGCTTCTGAAGATATTTCTTTCCCTGCGATGGTTGATTTGACGCGACAAACTATGGAAAAAATTCGTGCAAATCCATTGGTTGATAACAGTGTTGCATTTACTGAAGGCGCTATAAACAACGCCCGTATGTTTGTCGGATTGATCCCACAAAGTGAACGTCCACCAATGAAAGAAGTGATTCAGATTTTGCGTGCTGAGACACAATCGATTCCAGGTATTAATATTTTTATGACGCCGACTCAGCATTTAAGACTAGGAAGTATGCCTAGTAAAAGTAGATACCAATACGTGATGCGCAGCATTAATAGTGAAGAATTGCGAAATGCAGCAACAATGATGACCGATCAAATGCGTAAGCATCCGGTATTTCGTGATGTAACGAATGATCTTAAACTTAAAGGGTTGCAAGCACACCTAGAGGTTGATCGTGACAAAGCAAATCAATTGGGAATTGATATGGCTTCAATTCGTACAGGCTTGTACAGCGCTTTTGGGGAAAGGCAAGTTTCAACAATTTATACGTCCAGTGATAGTTACCGTGTTATTTTGGAAGTTGCTGATGCCTTCCGGGAAGATGAAATTGCATTACATAATTTACATTTACGGGCACAATCCGGACGCTTAGTGCCTTTGTCGAGCATCGCTAAAGTTCATCGAGAATTGGGTCCCCTTAGCGTTAATCATGTGAATCAACTCGAATCGATTACTTTATCATTTAATCTTTCAGCAGGTTCAGCCCTTGGGGATGCAACTCAATTGATTAAACAATTTGAACGTGAAATTCAGTTATCGCCACTTGTTTTGACTAATTTTGCTGGTGATGCAGCAGCTTTTCAATCAACTCAAGTAAGTCAATTGATGCTCATCATGGCAGCTTTATTAGTGATTTATGTGTTATTAGGGGTGTTATATGAAAGTTTTATTCATCCTATTACCATTCTTTCGGGATTGCCTTCTGCAGCAGTTGGTGCGTTAGGTATTTTATGGTTATTCGATATGGAATTATCTGTTATTGCGATGATTGGAATCTTATTGTTAATTGGGATTGTTAAAAAGAACGCTATTATGATGATTGATTTTGCTTTAGATGCACAACGCAAACTCAATATGACTTCCCACCAGGCGATTCGAACGGCCTGTTTGCTTCGCTTTCGTCCTATTATGATGACAACACTCGCGGCATTAATGGGAGCGCTACCAATAGCAATCGGTTTTGGTGCTGGCGCCGAATTACGTCAACCGCTAGGTTTAACCGTTGTGGGCGGATTATTATTTTCACAGTTAATTACGCTACTCATTACCCCTGTTATTTATTTATATCTCGACCCTGATTCCAAGAAGTGTTAAATGATAAAGAAAGATAAGCGATGAATTCTATGCCTTTCTTTGCTGCGTTTTTAGGTCAAATGTAATAAAATGGACGATTATAGAATTTTTCCTAGAAATTACCCATTCTTAATATATTGACATGATTAAACTTGTTCTCCTGCGGCATGGAGAAAGTACTTGGAATAATGAAAATCGTTTTACCGGTTGGACAGATGTCGATCTAACGGCAAGAGGTCAAGAAGAAGCAAAAGCGGCAGGAAGAATTTTGCATCAAAATGGATTTGCTTTTGATGTTGCCTATACTTCTGTGCTTAAACGCGCAATTCGCACATTATGGATCGTATTAGATGAAATGGACCAGATGTGGATTCCGATTACGCATTCTTGGAGATTAAATGAACGACACTATGGTGCACTGCAAGGGTTAAATAAAGCTGAAACTGCTGCGCGTTATGGTGACGAGCAAGTGCTTATTTGGCGCCGAGGCTACGATATATTACCGCCTGTTTTAACAGTCGACGATGAGCGGTATCCCGGTTTTGATCCACGGTATAGTAAACTAACCAAAGAAGAAATTCCGTTAGCAGAAAGTTTAAAAGATACGGTTATTCGATTCTTGCCATTCTGGAATCAAACTATTGTCCCCGATCTGCAAGCTGGGCGGAGTGTGATTATTGCAGCGCACGGTAACTCACTCAGAGCGCTTATAAAATATTTGGATAATGTCTCTGATGAAGCGATAATTGACTATAATATTCCAACAGGTATCCCATTAGTTTATGAACTAGATAAACAATTAAAGCCAATTAATAATTACTATTTGGGTAACTCAGCTGAGATTGAAGAAGCAATGCTTGCTGTTGCGAATCAGGGTAAAATTCATAAGAATATTTGATTAAGTTCCAGCCTCCTGAAATGGAACAAATGTATCGCATTGGAAGGGCTTTGAGACGATGGGTTAGCAGAATGATCGTGCCACTAGCCTGGTTAGTGATTACCCATCAATCACTTTTCCTTTCTACATATGCTTATGCAACAACACAGCCTAGCAAAGAAGATTTGTTAGCATTGCAAAGTAAAATCAAAGCACTGCAAGATGAATTAGCAACAAAAGAGGCTCATAAAGCTGAAGCGACAGATGCCCTTCGTGAATCGGAGCGAGCTATTAGTGAAATCAATAATGTGCTAGCGCGGCTTGCGAAACAACAAACTGAGGCAAATAAACGTTTAAATGAGCTCATGCGTCAAGCCAATCAACTTGAAGAAGAACTTAGCCTGCAAGCAGATCAACTTGGTTCGTTACTCTATCATCAATATATCAATAATCGCCCAAATAATTTTCATCTACTATTAAACCTGCAAGATCCGAATCACATTGCCCGCAATCTATATTACTATCGATATTTGAAACAATCGCGTGTTGAAAGCATTGAGCGCTTGCAGCATTATTTACACGATATCGAAGCCTTAAAGTTGGAAGGTCAGACAAAGCAGGATGAAATTGCTAAAGTTCACGCAGAGCAAATTTTACAAAAGAAAATTTTAGATCAAGAGAAAGCTAAACGTGCAACGATTCTAGCGAGCCTTTCAGAAAAAATTGCCCTGCAGCAGCGCGAATTAAGTAAACTTAAGGATGATGAGCAGCGTCTTACTAAGCTTGTTGAACAAATTAACCAACTACTGGCTAAATCTAAACGTGATAGCGATGCAGTCAGAACACCAGCAAATACCCCATTATTGAATAACAAAACTCCAGACTCTACTGTTAGTGGTTACGGTTTTGCATCTCTAAGGGGAAAATTGCGTCTACCAGTACGCGGGGAACTTGTCAATCGGTTTGATAGTCCACGTCAAGAAGGAGGAATTAAATGGCGGGGATTATTTATTCGTTCTAAAAATGGCAATGAAGTAAAAGCGATTGCGAGTGGGCAAGTAGTATTTGCCGATTGGTTAAGAGGATTTGGTAATTTAATGATTGTTGATCATGGTAGTAGCTACATGAGTTTATATGGTTATAATGAAGCGATTTATAAACGTGTTGGTGATAAAGTACAAGGTGGGGATACTATTGCAATTGTAGGGAATAGCGGTGGATCAAATGAATCAGGTTTATACTTTGAATTACGACATCAGGGTAAACCGTTTGATCCCCTGACCTGGATCAAAATAGAATGAATTTGAGATTAATGATTATAGTCGATAGGTGAGGAAGTAATGGATAAGCTTGTTAATAAAGTTAGCTTGGTTGTATTGGGTATTATCGCGGGGGTCATGATCAGTCTTAATTTTTCCGCAATTGCTGATAAAACCCTAAAAGACGAGCTACCAGCTCTTCCAATCGAGGAATTACGAGCATTTACTCAAGTTTTTGGGCGCATTAAAAGCGACTATGTTGAGCCGGTTGATGATAAAAAGCTGATAACTGAAGCGATCAATGGCATGCTTGTTGGGCTTGATCCTCATTCAGCCTACCTTGATAGCGAAGAGTATAAAGAATTACAAATTGGTACCCAAGGCGAATTCGGGGGGCTTGGTATTCAAGTGACAATGGAAGATGGTTTGGTCAAAGTGATTTCGCCGATTGAAGATACACCGGCATTTCGCGCAGGAATTAAAACGGGTGACTTAATCATTAAGTTGGACGATACCGCTGTAAAAGGGATGACACTCAATGAAGCAATTAAGCGGATGCGTGGTAAACCGGATACCGCTATTACTATTACGATTGCTCGAGAAGGTGAAGCAGAACCCTTAGTTTTCACATTAGTTCGAGCTATTATCAAAATTGAAAGCGTTAAATCAAAATTAGTAGAGCCTGGCTATGGGTATCTGAGAATTACTCAATTCCAAGAGCAAACAGGAGAGAATTTAGCGAAAGCGATTGATAAACTATTTAAAGAAAGCAAACTTCCGATGAAAGGACTTGTGCTGGATTTACGAAATGACCCTGGTGGCTTATTAAATAGTGCTGTCGCGGTTTCAGCAGCCTTCCTACCTTCTAATGCCTTGGTGGTTTATACTGAAGGGCGGACTACGGATGCAAAAATGCGATTATTGGCAAATCCTGAGTATTATTTGAGAGGGCCGGGTAAAGATTATTTATTAGGACTGCCGGATGCAGTTAAGACAGTACCCATGGTAACCTTAGTAAACGGGGGGTCTGCTTCTGCTTCCGAAATTGTGGCAGGAGCATTGCAAGATCACAAACGTTCCATTGTCATGGGTACACAGACTTTTGGTAAAGGCTCTGTGCAAACGATTCTTCCGTTGGGTAATAACACTGCGATCAAATTGACGACAGCGCGTTACTATACCCCAAATGGCCAATCTATCCAGGCGAAAGGTATTACTCCTGATATTATCGATGACGAATCGGAAGAAAGTTCGCGTCAATTACGTGAATCGGATCTAAGTCGTCATTTGCGCAGTAATAATGGTGAAACGAGTGATGAAAAAACTGCTGAAGAGCCAAAGAAACGAAATGAAGCAACGGATAAAGTAAAGTCGAAAAAATCGACGATTGATAAAGCCAAGAAAAAAACAGCACCTGCAGAGTTTGGCTCAAATGATGATGCGCTGTTAGCAAAAGCCATTACTTATCTTAAAAGTAGTAATGGGAATAGCAAACGTAAAAATACTAAAACAGCTAAATCAGCCAGTTAAACTAAAAAGGAATGTGATTGAATGACGACCAGCTGCTCCGCTACAGCCGGCATATCTTATTACCTCAGATCGATATCAGCGGGCAAGAGAAACTAAGTAAATCGTGTGTACTCATTGTGGGGTTGGGCGGCTTAGGTTGCCCAGCCGCACTTTATCTTGCAGCAAGTGGGATTGGTAAGCTTATTATTTGTGACGCTGATCAAGTTGATCTGACAAATCTGCAAAGACAGATATTGCATACCACTCAATCAGTTGGGGAAACCAAAACAAGTTCTGCTGAGCGAGTTCTCCATCAAATCAATCCCTATATTGAAATTGTTCCGCTGATGAAACGAATTACCGAAGATCTGATACCGGAGCAGATTACTGAAGTGGATGCCATCATTGATGCGAGCGATAACTTCACTACCCGTCATTTGATCAACCGCATTGCTTATCGCTATCAAAAACCATTGATATCAGGTGCTGTTGTTCGATTTGAAGGGCAGGTCACGGTTTTCGATCATCGTAATCAAGCGAACCCTTGCTATCAATGCCTTTTCCCTGAGCAGAGTAGTGACGATGATATAAACTGTGCCGTCATGGGAGTTTTTGCACCGTTAGCTGGCGTAGTAGGGAGTATTCAAGCTGCTGAAACCATTAAATTACTACTTGATATCGGGGAAACTCTTGTAGGTCGCTTACTACTACTGGATGGCTTAACGATGCAATTGCGAACCGTAAGAATCAGCAGAGATCCGGAATGCGATGTATGCAGTAAAGTTTGTTAACTTCAGATCGCTAGGATTCCATATTTAGCGGTACGAATCGATTTGAAATTTTAATGATGCTGATTGATTTCTTCCAATTGCTGTGGCCTAGCCAGCCAGAATCCTTGCGCGTAATCGACATTCATCTCGCGCAATAGTTGTAGCGTGGCTTCATCCTCGACCCATTCTGCAATGGTTTTAAGTCCCATGACGTGTCCGATATTTTGAATGGATTGCACCATGGTGAGATCGATAGGGTCGCTGGT
>CAZIDT010000017.1:0-11785 GCA_964537855.1 uncultured Nitrosomonas sp. | reverse complement strand
CAACTTGATCGGTCAAAAGTAGTACACGTCTTGGACCAAGTAGCACGACTGATGCCCGACGGAGTTTATCTCAAAAGTCTAAAACAAACTGAGCAACATATTCATTTATCGGGTTATGCGCAATCCAATGCCTGGGTTTCTACTTTGATGCGAAATTTAGATGCATCACCATGGTTTGAATCGCCGCTACTCATCGAAATCAAGGCGGCAACGATTAATAATAGTCGCTCAAACGAATTTGATTTGAATGTCAGATTATCGGAGTCACCCAATAATTTGACTGAAGATTCATCGCAACAGACAGTTAATCAGCTTTGATAATTGTGAGCGCGCTATGGGCATACTAGAAGAATTGCGACAAATAAACCCGAATGACCCAGGAAACTGGCCAACAAAAATTAAAGCTGGTGCATTAATCATTTTGCTCGGTTTACTGATTTTTGCAGGTTATTTTTTTGTTTGGGAAGATCAGTGGATTGAACTTGAAACTGCGGAAGCAGAGGAAGAAACACTTAAGCAGAATTTTCTGACCAAAAAAAGAAGTGCGGTTAATTTGGTGGTAATGCAACAACAGCTAATCGAAATTGAAAAATCGTTAGGAGCAATGCTCAAACAACTCCCCAATAAATCTGAGCTAGATGCATTACTCGTAGATATCAATAGAGCTGGTTTAGGGCGTGGGTTGCAATTTGAGTTATTTAAGCCAGCTGCGAGTGAATTAATTAAAGAGTTTTATGCTGAATTACCGGTAACCGTTCGAGTAACGGGGAATTATCACGATATTGGTGCTTTCGCAAGCGATGTTGCTCAACTATCGCGTATTGTAACGCTACATGATATTGAGATTGTGCCTGGTAAAGATCAACAACTTGTATTAAGTGCTACAGCAAAAACATTTCGTTATCTTGATGATGAAGAACTTGCAAATCAAGGTAAAGCTCCGAGTGGAGGTAAGAAATGATCAATAAGATTGGGTTGTTATCTATTGGGTTTGTTATGGTATTAGTCGGATGCGAAACAAATACCTATTCTGATCTTGAGGAGTTCGTCAATCATTCGGGTGAAGGCCTACATGGAACCGTTGAGCCATTACCTGAGATTAAAACCATCGCCCATTTTAATTATGCTGCATTTGAATTGCCAAACCCTTTTTCACCCAGAAAGAATAATCAAGTAAAAGAAAATCATGGATCGATCCAACCTGATTTTAAACGTCGTAAAGAAGTGTTAGAGAGCTTCCCTTTGGAAAATTTAGCAATGGTGGGGACATTACAACGCGATCGACAAATTTACGCATTAATTAAAGCCCCTGATAGCTCGCTTCACCGCGTTAAAGTTGGGAACTATCTGGGTCAGAATTTTGGATTAATTACAGGGATTTCTGAAGCTGAAATCAAATTGAGGGAAATTATTCAAGATAGTGCAAGTGATTGGACGGAACACCCGAGTACACTTATGTTACAAGCTCAGGAGCAGAGATAATGGAGATAAAAGAAGTGAAAAAATATTTTCAAAAATGGTTGCCCTTACTGCAATTATTGCTGATAGGTATTTTTTACCAGAATTCTGTCGCAGTCGCTGAGATGATTGAAGGAGATCAGAATTTTCGTAATAGTATTAATGCAATCAATGTAGTGAATGTTACTAATGGTCAGATCACTGTCAAAATCACCCTTGATCAACCGATGAGTGCTCCGCCGGTAGGGTTTTCATTGACTAATCCTGATCGCATCGTATTTGATTTTGTAAATAGCATTAATGGATTGGGTCGTAATGCTCAAGAAATTGGCAACAGCGATTTGCGTAGCATTAACGTTGTTCAAACAGAGAACAGAAGTCGTTTAGTCATGAATTTATTGCGCCCCATGACTTATCAAACGAAGATTCAGGATAATCATGTTGTTATTACACTTAAAACAGTGAATTTAAGTGGTATCCCGGTTACGCCTACGTTATCAAAGATTATCAGTTCAAATGAAAATAATTTTAAAAGTTTACAAGATATTGATTTTAGACGTGGTGTTAACGGCGAGGGGCGTATCGAAGTTTTGCTATCAGAGCCAGGAGCGGCAGTCGATGTTCATACCCAAGGGGAACGAATCGTCGTTGAATTTATTAAAACCTATTTGCCACCGAATTTGGCGAGAAGATTGGATGTCCTTGACTTTGCTACGCCGGTTCAAATCATTGAGACGCTTACCAAAGGCGACAATGTTCAGCTCGTAGTTGAGCCCAAAGGGCGTTGGGAACATACATCTTATCAGTCTGGAACGCGCTTCTTTCTAGAAGTAAAACCGGTTATTGAGAGCGAGGATGTGCCAGCGCATAAAAAGCTCATGAATGGCGGTTATACGGGAGAAAAGCTATCCTTAAATTTTCAGAATGTAGAAGTCCGTTCAGTACTACAAGTAATTGCGGATTTTACTAACTTGAACATCATTGCAAGTGATTCAGTAAAAGGCAGCCTTACGCTGCGATTAAAAGATGTGCCTTGGGACCAAGCACTTGATATCGTATTGCAGTCTCATGAACTCGATAAGCGCAGAGTGGGTAACGTTATTTTTGTTGCACCGAGAGAAGAATTGGCTGCTCGTGAAAAACTTGATCTGGAATCTCGGCAACAGATCTCGGAGCTAGAGCCAGTTCAAACTGAAACGTTTCAATTAAATTACCGTACTGCGAGCTCAATCCCATTGACCGGGATATTGAGTCAGCGAGGAACCGTTGAAATGGATGATATTAGTAATACCCTAACGGTCACAGATATTCCGATTAGACTTGCTGAAGTTGCCAAACATGTTAAAAACTTGGATACACCTGTTCGCCAGGTCATGATTGAAGCAAGAATTGTCGAAGCAACCGAGACATTCAGTCGTACATTGGGTGCACGATTTGGTGTGCAGAACGCAACTCAAATGGGGAATCGTAATCTCGGAATTTCAGGGAATCTCGATCATTCCAGTGGCCTTGCATCGGGGCTGCTGAGTCCAGGGGGGGGGCAAAATTTAAATGTTAATTTGCCAGCAACTGCGCTAGCTGGGGCGGCAGGAGGGCCTGCTGCGTTAGGGTTAAGCTTAATAAAAATTAATAATGGCACGCTGGTTAATATGGAATTATCAGCTTTGGAATCGGATAGTAGAGGGCGAGTTATAGCGAGTCCACGGCTAGTGACAGCAAACCGTGTTGAAGCAGTCATCGAACAAGGTACCGAAATTCCATTCCAGATCGTGAGTCAGCTAGGCAGGCCACAGATTCAGTTTAAGAAAGCAGTACTCAGCTTAAGAGTGACGCCTCAGATTACGCCAGACGATAATGTGATTATGCGATTACGCGTGAATCAAGATACGCGTGGGCAAGATACGCCGGCAGGGCCTGCGATCGACACCAAACAGATTACAACAGAAGTGCTAGTGGATAATGGTGGAACTGTAGTCATTGGCGGTATTTTTGAATCAGCAGATCGATTAAATCGTAATCAATTACCTTTATTAGGTGATATACCAGTCTTGGGTAATCTATTTAAAAATAGTTTAAAACGGGAAGATCGGAGAGAGTTACTGATTTTCGTGACGCCACGTATTCTCAATGAAAATTTAAGTATGCGCTAAAAGGGAGTGCTGCGTTTCATTGATCACAGTTGTCTGTCGATTTGTTCAGCGTATATCCTAATTGTCGCCAGGCTTCATAAACGATAATCGCAGCAGCATTTGAAAGATTTAAGCTGCGTCGATGCGGTAACATCGGAATAAAAATCTTACGCTCATCGGGGAAGCTATCTAAGATTTCGGGAGGTAATCCACGACTTTCCGAGCCAAAAACAAACGTATCTTCTTTAAGAAAGTTAACTTGATCCAGGCGTTGCTTTCCCTTCGTTGAAATCGCAAAAACTCTTTTGTTAGCTAAACTACCCATACAGACTTCCCAGTTATTATGTGTAACTATATTGATGAACTCGTGATAATCCAGCCCAGCACGAAGCAGTTGTTTGTCGTTAAGCTGAAAACCAAGTGGTTTGATGAGATGTAGGCTTGATCCTGTGTTGGCGCAGAGTCGAATGATATTTCCGGTATTAGGCGGAATTTCCGGTTGATAGAGAACGATATTAAAAGTGCTCATTAGATAACAGCAGCATTGATTAGATGGTTATTTGGGATTTCTGAGTAGGTAATGATCGTGCCACGACCCATACGCTGACCTTAGCAGCACCCCGCTTGATTATTTCTTTAGCTAAAGCATTAGCTGTAGCCCCACTTGTCATGACATCATCTAATATTGCGATATGTTTATTTGTTAGATCGGATTCACATTTAAAGGCATCCCGAACATTTTGTTGTCTTTCTTTCCAAGGTAACTCGGTTTGTGAAGGTGTATTTTTGACACGTATACAAATATTAGAGAGAACTGGAATGCCTGTTTGTTTAGAGACATAGCGACTAATTTCAATAGCCTGATTGAATCCCCGGGCTTTTATTTTCTCTGGATGAAGTGGAACAGGAACGATTGCATCGGGAGGTTGATTGCTATTGATCTTCGTCACAATAAAATTAGCCAAAATAGGTGTTAAGGTAAGATCTAATCCATATTTGAGTTTTTGAATCATAAGATCAACGGGAAAAGCATAACGATACCCTGCGGTAATATGATGCCAAAGCGGAGGCGTATTGAGACAAGCACCACAATATGTAAAAGTTGACAAAGGGGTTAAGCAACGCGTGCAACAGTTTGGGTCGAGCTCAGGTAGACTTGATTCGCATGTGTGACATAAATTACCTGGTTGCTGGATTGCGCATAAGGCGCAACGATGTGGCGCTAATAATTGTTTAATTATTGAGCGATTGTTAATTAATGAGGAGATAAAATTTGACAACGGGTGCTTAATCCTTGATGATCTCACGCAATTCTTCAGTTCCTATCAGCTTAAATAGGGAATTTTTTAGTAATTTATTAACTGATTTATTTATAGCATGGATCCTATTTTAAGTAATATCGATAAAAAAGAAATCGATCAAATCAATCATCAACATGAAGGGATACGATGGAATGTCGAGCAAATCCGGTTTTTATTTGATTCGCCCTTTAATGATTTGATCTATCAAGCGCAGTCGGTTCATCGTCAATATCATGATGCTAACACACTTCAGCTTTCGACTTTGATATCTGTTAAAACAGGAGGATGTCCTGAGGATTGCGGCTACTGCCCTCAAGCTGCGCGCTATCATACCAATGTTGAAGATCAAGACATACTCTCAACAGAGGAAGTGGTTTCGGCCGCAAAAATTGCCAAAGCAGAAGGTGCTACACGATTTTGTATGGGAGCCGCTTGGCGTGGGCCTAAGCAACGTGATATAACCAAAATAGCTGAAATAATTCGGGATGTTAAGGCACTTGGGCTTGAAACCTGTGCCACATTGGGTTTACTAAAACCAGGTCAAGCGGAGCAACTTAAGCAGGCTGGCCTCGATTATTACAACCATAATCTTGATACTTCTCCCGAGTACTATCAAGAAATTATTACGACGCGTGACTATAGCGATCGAATTCACACGTTGGAGCAGGTCAGGGAAGCAGGAATCAATGTTTGTTGCGGCGGAATTGTCGGCATGGGTGAATCCCGAGAAACCCGTGCAGCATTAATTGCTCAATTGGCAAACCTTGATCCCTATCCGGAATCAGTGCCGATTAATTATCTCGTGCAAGTAGAAGGGACCCCGCTTTATGGGACAGAATCGCTCGACTTGCTAGAATTTGTTCGTACTATTGCCGTTGCACGGATTACCATGCCTAAGGCAATGGTGAGATTATCTGCGGGTAGGCGTATGATGTCTGAAGCTGTACAGGCGCTTTGTTTTCTGGCTGGTGCTAATTCTATTTTTTATGGGGATAAATTATTAACCACTGGAAACCCAGCTATTGAATCGGATAGAGCGTTATTTGAAAAATTAGGCTTGCGCACTATTTAGTCAATGCTTGAAGAGCTGACCCAGAGACTAGAGCAGCGCAAAAAAGAGGGATTATTTCGTCACCGCTTGATGCGGCAAAATCCACAAACGCCCTATGTTAAAATAGCAACACAGCTTAATCTCTCTTTCTCGAGTAATGATTATCTCGGGTTGGCTAATCATCCAGAGGTGGCTGCAGCGCTTTGTCACGGTACACTTCATTATGGTGTGGGTTCTGGCGCTTCGCATCTGATCAGTGGGCACTCTGCAGTTCACCATGAGCTTGAGAATGCGCTAGCTAGGTTCGTTGCGTTACCGAGCGCACTATTGTTTTCTACCGGTTATATGGCCAATATTGCCGTTGTAACGACCTTGGTAGGGCGCCATGATGCAGTATTTGCAGACAAGCTAAATCATGCATCACTAAATGATGCGGCATTACTTTCCAAAGCAAAGTTGATTCGGTATCCCCATCTCGATGTGGAAAATCTTGAACGAGCCCTTGCTCGAACAAATTTTCCAAACAAGCTCGTGCTAACTGATGCGGTATTTAGTATGGATGGTGATGTTGCGCCGATTAAAGAACTGCTAGAGATCTGTCAGAAATATGGAGCCTGGTTATTGGTCGATGATGCGCATGGTTTTGGGGTGTTGGGTCGTGCTGGGAAAGGAGTGCTTCATCATGGTTTGGAGCAGATTGATTTAAACTCGCCGCATCTCATCTATATGGGGACGCTGGGTAAAGCGGCAGGGGTTTTCGGTGCATTTGTTGCCGGTCAATCAGAAGTGATTGAAATGTTGATTCAGTTTGCACGTACTTATGGCTATACCACAGCAATGCCCCCTGCATTGGCTTATGCAATCATGCAGAGTTTGGTTTTACTTGAACAAGAGGAATGGAGGCGGGAGAAGCTTGCTCGGCTTATCACCTTGCTAAGAGATCGTTATCAATCTTCTCGTTGGTCGTTGCTGCCTTCGCTGACTCCAATTCAACCATTGTTAATTGGAGAGAGTGAAACGGCGATCCAATTAAGTGAAATGCTGCGAAGAGAAGGAATATTGATTCCAGCGATTCGACCGCCAACCGTTCCGGTAGGTCAGGCGCGTTTGCGTATTTCACTATCAGCCAGTCATCGTGAAGAAGAGGTAATCCAATTGGCTGAAACATTGCAGCGTGTAGAGCGAATGATTTAAAAAAGATCAACATCAGGATATGGTAGGTAGCAAGAAGTTATGCATCGTTTGCATGTAAAAACGATTGGTGAAGGGCCTAATCTTGTGATGTTGCATGGTTGGGCTATGCATAGTGGTATCTGGAGCAGTGTACAAGCACAACTTTCGTACAAATTTCGCTTGCATTTGATTGACCTGCCCGGACATGGCTATAGTGCAGACGTACCCGCTGCTTCTCTTGAAGAAATGGTTGAAATGATTTCAGCAGTGCTACCACCGGCAAGTATTTTATGTGGTTGGTCATTAGGAGGGCAAATTGCGATCAAACTTGCTTTACGTTTACCCGAGCAAATAGATAAATTAATTTTAGTTGCTACGACACCTAGCTTCATAAAACGTGACTACTGGCAATGGGGAATGGATGAAGCTACGGTTCAGCTTTTTATGAACAACTTAGAAAAACAATATATTCAAACAATTAATCGGTTTTTTACTTTGCAAATGAAAGGGAGCTCTGATTCATCCACAACATTGATGCAGTTAAGGAATAATTTCTTTGGATCGCTGAAGCCCAATGAGCAATCCCTTAAAGTTGGATTGCAAATCTTATTAACTACTGATCTCCGTGAAGAGGTAGGCAAATTAACGCTGCCTGTTTTGTTGATTCATGGAAGAAATGATGTAATTACCGACTGTGGAGCTGCAGAATGGATGCATCAGCAGTTGGTTGATTCAAAATTAGATTTATACCAGCGTTGTGGACACGCTCCCTTTTTATCTTACCCTAACCAGTTTGTAGCCAGTTTGTATGATTTATGAACATAGCTTAGATAAGCATTTACTCCGACGATCATTTGAAAAAGCAGCAGAGACTTATGATCATGCTGCAGTTTTGCAACGTGAGATATGTGACCGGATGTTATCTAGGCTCGATTTCATTAAATATCTTCCTGGTTTTATTCTAGATATGGGAAGTGGAACTGGTTACGGTACAAAAAAACTACTTGAACGCTATGATCGCTCTACGATTATCGCGCTTGATATTGCTTTGAATATGCATTTGCAGGCTTATCGACCGATTTCAGGCTGGAGGAAATGGATTTCTCTTATAAAACGTCATCCTGTCGATTATGTAACCGGTGATATAGAGCAATTGCCCTTACAGAAAGAATCGATCAATATGATTTGGTCCAATCTGGCGTTGCAGTGGTGCAATGATTTAAGGCAATCGATGGCAGAGTGTCATCGTGTCTTGAAACCGGGTGGGTTATTGATGTTTAGTACCTTCGGTCCAGATACTTTGCATGAATTGAGGAAAGCATTTAAAGCAGTTGATTCACACCAGCATGTTAATCGTTTTATCGATATGCATGATATAGGTGATATATTGGTTCATGTGGGTTTTGCCGAGCCAGTCATGGACATGGAGTACATCACCCTGACTTATCAAGATGTGGCTAGTATTATGCGGGACATCAAAGCGATTGGCGCTCATAATGTAATGATTGGGCGTAGAAAAGGACTTACCGGTAAGGGAGTATGGCAACAAATTATCGATCGTTATGAATTGCTACGTCAATCTGGTAAGTTACCTGCGACCTATGAAGTAGTGTATGGTCATGCTTGGAAGCCTCAATCAAAATTAGCTTCACTCAAAGCTACGACAAAACAAAGGCTAGGAATCAACGAGTAATAACGTGATGCCAGTTGGTTTTTTTGTAACAGGAACTGATACCAATATAGGGAAAACATTGGTTAGCTGTTCACTCATTCATGCATTTGCAAAAACAGGGCGTTCGGTTGTTGGAATGAAGCCGATAGCAGCAGGTTGCGAAAATGGGCGCTGGCTTGACGTCGATCAGTTAAGTGCAGCATCGACCAGGCAATTCGATTGTGCCGTGATTAATCCTTATCGTTTAACGGCGCCAGTAGTACCACAAATTGCAGCACATTATGAAGCGATTGATATCGATATAGCGGTGATCGAGCAAGCATTCCAAACTGTTCGTAAAACAGTTGATATTGTTGTTGTTGAAGGTGTTGGTGGGTTTATCGTTCCACTAACTTCGCAGACAGATACGAGTGATCTAGCGGTAGCACTCAATTTACCGATCATTATGGTAGTAGGATTGCGGCTTGGTTGCTTGAATCATGCGTTGTTGACCGCTGAAGCGATTCGTGCCAGACGTTTGCTTTTAGCTGGATGGGTTGCTAATACCGTCGATCCCCAAATGGATGATATTGCAGGTAATATCCAGATATTAAAGCATAGACTAAAATGCCCATTGATTGGAATATTACCCTATAACCCCGATATCAATGCGAGTGTATTCGCGGATTTATTGAATATTAACCCGCTTTTAACGTGATTCAATCAATGAAACGCTATCGATCGATTGTTTTAAATTTTTCGGTTGCTTCAATTAATGCGGATCTAATTCCTGGCTCCCAGGCAGAATGCCCTGCATCATCAATGATAAGATACTCCGCGCTAGGCCAAGCGTGATGTAAATCATTTGCGCTTACAATTGGGCAAACTGCATCATACCGACCTTGTACTAGGACTGCAGGATGGTGTTGAAGCTTACTGATATTGTCGAGTAATGAATTTTCAGGCAGAAAGATATTGTGTTTAAAATAGTGTGCTTCCATACGCGCAAGTCCCAATGCAACAACATCACTGGAGAAATAATTTACTGTTTCTGAGTTTGGTAGAAGAGTAGAACAACGACCTTCATAGCGTCCCCAGGCTCTCGCCGCAGGCATATGAATAGCAGGATCAAGATCCATTAGAAGAGTATAGTAGGTGGCAAGTATATCTTTTTGTTCCGATAAGGATAATTTCGAAACAAATTCTTCCCAAGGTTCAGGAAAAAATGTGCGTAATCCATAGAGAAACCAGTCTATTTCACTTTTCCGACATAAGAAAATACCGCGCAAAATAAAACCTAAGCAGCGATCAGGATGGTTTTCCCCGTAGGCCAACGCTAAGGTGCTTCCCCATGATCCACCAAAAACTAACCATCGTTCAATACCAAGATGCTTGCGGAGCGTTTCGATATCTGCGATTAAGTGGGGGGTAGTGTTGTTACGGATTTCACCGAGTGGCGTAGATTTACCAGCGCCCCGTTGGTCATAAATAACAATTCGATAATAAGCTGGATCAAAGAAACGGCGATGATGTGGTGTGGATCCGGCGCCAGGGCCGCCATGCAAAAATAAAATTGGAATGCCGGACGGGTTGCCAGACTGTTCCCAATACATGGTATGCATGGTATCAAGCGGTAACATACCTTGATTATAAGGTTCAATTTCCGGGTATAGTTCAAGTAGCTTCATTTAGGACTGTTATTAAATTAGTGTTGGTGAATGATGGATTTCATAGGAATTCGAAAAGACGATTAAATTCCAAAGAGCTTCTGTATTTAAGGAATAAAAGATACTGTTATAGTTTGTAGTTGAGTTCATCTTAGTATACCAGGCATAGGAAGTAATTTATGATACATACGCAACGACGGGAGCAGGAATTATCAATGTTACGCTCAGAAATAGAAATGCTTATGAATGAGCGGCAAAGTCTTTTAAAGACCGTGGGTGCAGCCGCAGTATTTATTGCAAATCTTGATGATAGAATATTAATGGGCGATATTTGTAAGTCGGCGAGGGTACTATCAGCTAGCTTGAATGATTTACCTGAGGAAACATTATCCGATGCACTTGAAAAGGTAAATACTAAATCCATCAGCTGTGAGTGACCACGATACCACTAATCAATTACCTAATATTGGTCTTGTTTTGACAGGTGGGGGCGCGCGAGCTGCTTACCAGGTTGGAGTTTTACTTGCTATTGCTGAAATGATCCCAGCACATGCACGTAGTCCGTTTTCGATTATCTGTGGTACGTCTGCTGGTGCCATTAATGCAGCTGGTTTAGCTATGTCAGCTACACATTTCTCAATGGGTGTAAGGCAACTGCAGAAGGTTTGGGGTAATTTGCATGTTGATATGGTACATCGTGCAGATTTGCTGGGCCTGATTCAAAATACCCTTCATTTACTGGGTTCTTTATTTTCGAGTGGATTAGCCAGTAAACCCGTATCGCTATTGGATAATACGCCATTACGATCATTATTGGCTTGCCGGCTTCCGTTTAGAGGTATTCAGAGGAGTATTCATGCGGGAGCTTTGCGTGCACTGGGGATCACTGTTTGGGGTTATACTTCGGGGCAATCTGTTACGTTTTTCCAAGGAAATAAAAACATTCTTCCCTGGAAACGTTCACAGCGAGTAGGCGTGGCTTCTTATATCGGTATTCAACATCTACTCGCTTCTTCATCTATTCCATTTATTTTTCCAGCGGTGCGGGTAAATCGAGAGTATTTCGGTGATGGCTCCATGCGTCAGTTTGCTCCCCTTAGCCCTGCTTTGCATTTGGGTGCTGATCGTGTGCTTGTGATTGGTGTTAATCCTAAAGATATCGTTACCAATGAACGGATTAAAGTCACGAGTTATCCACCACTAGCCCAAATAGCAGGGCATGCGATGAATAGTATTTTTGCTGATAGCTTGCATGTTGATTTAGAACGTTTAAATAGAATTAATGAGACGCTTGCACTTATTCCACCGAGCGCCAGGAAGGAAAGTAATCTAACATTAAGGCCCATTCAGTCGAT
>CAZIDT010000016.1:0-11960 GCA_964537855.1 uncultured Nitrosomonas sp. | reverse complement strand
ACTATAAGTTAATTGAGCCTTCTGCTAGTAAAGAAGCGGAAAGGAGATAGAGCTATTATATAATTAATTGAGGCAAGCCACCTTTACTTAATGGCTTGCCTCGTTGGCTGTGGCTGAATTTTATCTATAAATTCCTAAAATGCAATCACTTTTGTTCCATCTTACTGATAAATGAATTAGCCTCATTAATCGATTTTTCCATCGATGAAATTAAGGTGCTAACGTCAGATTGCAGTGTTCCTAATTCACCTTTAAGAGAAGCAATTGCTTTTGCATTCAAATTATGTTTAAGAAACATGACTTGATCTTTGAATACGACAAGAACAGGTTGAATTTTTGCTTCTGCTTGCTTCATGGTGTTTATCAGTTGCTTATAATGCGAGCGCGTTGCTGTTAGTTTTTGTTGACTACTACTCTTCATGGCTTGGTTCGTATACTGTGCGATTTCTTGCTCCCATTCATTGAATAGCGCTTGTGAAACATCTTCAATATCGCTAATTCGATCACGAACTTCTTCTGCCTTGGCAACACTGGCCTCATATTCAGTATTGAGTTTGTTGTAAGTGGTTTCGAGATCTCCACCTTTAAAGTTGGTAACTGCAGTGAAATGCTCCAAAGCTGATTTAAATTGTTCCTTGGTTTCCTCTTGAGTATCACGCGCTTTTTCAACTCGGTGAACTAAAACGTCACGCTTGGGAATACCGATTTTTTCAAGTCCACTGTAATACATAGTTGAGCAGGCGGTTAGGGCTAACAATGACCCGCATGTGAACCAGACTGACCAACGAATTAAGAACTGACGCATAAAAATTCTCCCAAAATAAGATTAGTTACAATGTAATCGTCAACGAACGATACCTCTACGAAAAAGTTTCCAAATGATTTTATAACCGAGGAGGATAGGGTGGCGTCTAAGCAAGGGAGTTACTTCGATCCGAACACCCGTATGACGTTCTATTTTCCATGCCGCGTAATCCGCGCAATCGCGAAAAGTGAGTGTAGCCTTGCCTAAGCGCAAAATTGAAAGGATACGCCCTTGCCATCGTCTTAACCACCATTGAAATCTTGCAAGATTATTTCTGAATCGTGTCAGGTGAATAAGGTAGGAATTCTGAGACTCAGATTTCTCCATAATATCTTGTAATGCTGGAAATGCAGCTGCAGTTAGACGTGTATATTCATCCAGGCTGAGTTGAGTTAATTTCTGGGCACGTGTTCGCTTTTCAGTTCGCAGCTCAGCTGCATACGTTAGCATTAAGCCATTTGTCCAAATGGCTTCTACACTTAAAATATTTTTAGATTGTGCTAATAACGTTGTTTTAAGAAATTTAACAACTGATTGTGCTAAAGCAACATTGATTCTTTGGCGAATCATGTCATCTCTAACATAGAGAATACGCGAAGGCTGTGCAAATCGTGCCCATAAATACGGATGAAACCAATCATTGGTTCCTTTCTCAAAATGACTGGTGGTGAGCACAGCATATTTAGAGCGGTAGATTTTGTTTTGGTAATTAACTTCAAGATAGAACACATTCGGCGGTAAAAAACGATTAAAGAATCGTAGAAGATGTTCTGAATAAGCGTTGTGATAATCATTAACCAGCACATAAAAATCAGCAACGCCTTCTGCTAAATCGGTTGTATGTAAGCAAGACCCATATAGTAAAATAGCATCTAATGAATCTCCGAAGCGTTGTCTAATTTCTGAAACAAAAGCGTCAAATTCAATGGGAACGGTTTGGGCGCTAAGTATTGCCATTTCTTGAATCAGCGCGAAGGGTGGCTGAGTGGATGCTATTGTATATTTAGTTGCCATGGTTCATTTACCTCAGAGTATGAGAAATTTAACCAATTCATTCGCTGAAATTCTAAGTGGCCCCTGGTGACTGGAGGCGTAAAAAAGTTCACCATCAACAATGTATTCATCGTTAATTAGTAATTCGAGTGATTCGGTATTGTAGCTCAGATAGCCATGTTCTTTTTTGAGCGATTTGCCTTGTTTTAGGATAATTTGCAGCATAGCGAGCCAGAATCGAATACAGTGTTGTGTTACAAATGTCGCATGCAGTGGTGCATTTTCTTGTCCCCAATAAGGATGAATTCCCATCAATATTTGGTCTAACGTACTAATCATGACCAGTAAATAAGGCTGCGAACTGCTTATTTCGTTTGTATGAGGTAATGTTATGTGTACTGGTGCCCAAGTTGGATGGGGTCGACCCAGGAAAGTACCGATTAAAGAGCGGAGAACGATGATGGCCGTAAAAATATTACCGGTGATCCCGATTTGCTTAATACGGCTTCGAGAGAACTTTACGCCCCGCGCAATTAACCCTAACCCGAGGAACATTCCATACAGCACTGGCTGACCTATTTGTTCGATCCGCATAACAGCTTTGTTGATTTCTCTGGGTGCTGAATTGGTCGTGGCTTGATTTAAATGTTGTTTGAGGCGTTCCAAGATTTGATCCGGTTTTTCATGAATGCCGAGATCAAATGCTGTCATGTTAGTTGTTCCACCAGGAATAACTGAAATAGAGGGCCATTGGCTAGGAGGTAGTTTTGAGAAAATACGCGTAAAAATACCTTGAATTGTTCCATCGCCACCAATGATGATTAACCATTCGATTTGAGCTTGAATGAGCACATTGACTGCGTTATCAAAATCATCAACGTTTGATATTTGCCACTGTAAAATCTTAGGTAACTCGGTCAGGATAGCCGATATCTGTTGATGATATTTCTGGGCTAAACCGCCTAGAGGATTATAAATGAGGCCAATGCGCGGCAATGTAGTGAAAGAATTATGCAGGCGCACGATTTTGGTACGCTCTTTCTGCTAAAGGAACCCTCGTAAAAACCTTGACCGCTATTTGCTTGCGATCAAGAATCGGATCGATCGTTTCCATCCATGAAGTCAGTTTACCTTGCGCACGCTTTGCTTGCCATGCTTTCAATAACCGCCATGCAAGAAATAAAGTTGATAGCACGTGCCAACCAACGATTAGTATAAGACCGATATCAGGGCGTCCAAAAAACCAGCTAACCGTCAATAAAATGAGATTAGGATTGCGCCTTGCCGTAATAAGGCGGTTAAAGGAATCAATTCGTTGCCAGATGAATACTGTAAAAGGGGCCAGCCAAAATTCAAATAACCCTTCGCAGATTCGGCCACCGATATAGCCTAAAAACATTAACCAGATGAGAAATGCTAAACCATTTAATGGCAGCTCAGCAGCAGCTAAACCGATACCCCAAGCCAGATACCATAAGGGGGGATGCACCAGATCTAGGCCATGATCCATAACATCGCCGATTTGACTCGATGTAATGGTTACGCGCGCTAACTTTCCATCAACAGTGTCTAAGAAAGTCATGATCCATCCCATCACCAAACCACTTGCATAATGACCATACCAAAAAGCAATACCTGCGAGTAGCGCAAGTACGATGCTTAATACGGTAACTTGATTAGGGGTTATTTTCCAGCGAATACATAAATGAGTAACCCAGAAAGCAGGGATAGGCCATAACCATTTCGTAATAAGATCTGTTACTCCTTTATATGAACCAGCAAAAAGCTCCCACTCAAGTGCTTTCTTCTGATTGGCAACTATTGGTAAAACATAAGGGTGTTCTTTTTTCTTTAATTGTTGTTGAATTCCGACCTGTAAATCTTGAATGGAATACTGTTTCATTCCATGAATCGCAGAAAGCCGTGCTGTGTGGCGTAGTGCTTCAATTCGACCAGGCACTCGATTTCCAACAGTACGCAATGCTACTGGAGTCCCTTTCTGATCACATAGCACAATTTCGCCCTGTAGCTGAATCAACGTAGAAATAACGCGACTATCGAATAGATGATCCGCTCTTAATAACAGGATAGGTAAGTCATCTGGGGTTTTAAGTGGGTCATCAATCAACTTGACGTGCTGGAATGATCGCACCATGCGTTCTAATCGCTCGCGACCGGATAATCCCCACAACTTAACTTCACTATCTCCGTGGATATAAATATAAGTATTTGTTGACATAGCAGGTCAAGTGGCTTCTTTTAGTAACTTAATAGACACGTTTCAAGAAATAAATCGCAATACTGATGAGAGCAAAACTAGGCAAAATAGAAGTCAATACAGGATTCATATGCAATAATAGCCCCGCATTGGCAATGATTTGATCTAATAAATAGACACTGACCCCGATTACCGAAGCAAGTATTAATTTGCCTCCGAGGCCTTCGCGAATTGAGCCAAAAATAAAAGGTATCGCAAGCAGGATCATTGCGATAATCATAATCCCCCCCCCAATTTTTCGCCAGATAGCCATAATGTAGGCATTCGCTTTTTGACCTGTCGATTGCAAAAATGCCGCATGTCGCATCAATTCACTGGGTGAAAGACTCTCGGGGGGTTTTGTCAAAGTTGCTATATCGTCAGCATTCAAAAAAGAATGCCACGCGACAGTGCTCGCTTGCGTCGATGAAATCTTATTTGCAGAAAACGTTCTGACAGTAACTTCAGTGAGTTTCCAATGATCTTCCAAGATTTCTGCTGATTCTGCGTAAGTATGGGTAGATAAATATCCATTGTCATTAAAGTACATAATTTCAATATCAGTTGCCCGTTGCGTGGGTAACATTTCACCAATTCGAAGAATATGTTGTTCATCTCGAGCCCAAATTCCCAAACCTTTTCCCAATTCTGCACTTTTATCTAATGCAATTGAGCGTTGTGAGATCGCTTGTTGGTGCAATTGTGGTGCTACGAATTGCTCAAGAATCATGATTAAAGCTAATAGTAGTAGCCCGATAAAAATTGGTGCTAGGCTAATCTTTAGCGGAGATAGTCCGGCAATCCGTAATGCTACAAGCTCTGAATTAACTGCGAGTTTGCCTAAGGCGCCGACTGTTCCCAATAGTGCTATAAATGGTGCGATTTGAATAAATCTGCGCGGTAGTAGAAATGCAACATAGAGAAAGGCATCGGCAGTTCGATATGTACCTTTTCCAACATCGTCCAATTGATCTAATAAATCAAAAAAACTGAATAAAGGCAATAACACAAAAGTAGCAATCACCATCCCGATGATAACTTGTTTTGCAATGTAGCTGTATGCAGTTTTCACGAGAAATTAACTATTTTTTGCCGAATACTTGGTAGAAATAAAATAACTGCAATTAACAGCAAGATATAGAGCCACCAGACGCCTGGTATTTCAGCGATAACGGCTTGTTCCACCCAAGTTTGTGCAAGGCCGCTCAGATTATAATAAAGCGCAAAAACCATGGCGGCAATTAAGAAAGTTTTATCACTTTTGCTTTGACGAGGAATAGTGCGTGTAAAAGAAACTGCGATGAGTGCAAGTAAAATTGTCGCAATAGGTCGCGATAGTCGCCACTGCAATTCAGCAATGTCGCGAGATTGTTCTGAGTTCCAAAGTTCTCGCGTTGAGGCAGCCTTACGACGATAATTCATTACGCTCTCGTTTTCATTATAGTAGATCAATTTTTCAAACTGTATAGTACTGTCTTTGTATTCATTATTGTCGAGCTGATAGATATAACCATCGAATAATGTCGTCTGGGGTCTCTGATCCAAAGTGGTGTGATGGGGTTGGTGTGCTTGTTTTGCAACGATGATTTCACTATTTCCCCCTTTTTTTACAAAATGAAATACATTTCCCATGTATTGATTTGTATCATCTTTCGACTGAACAAAAATAACTCTCCCGCTTTTCTCACTTCCGTAGAATCGTCCTGCTTGAAATCGATCTGCGTTTAATTCTGCTTCTGCCTGAGCGTCTAAGATATAACTTTCTGCATATGCCCAAGGTCGTGCATACAGAGAAAGAACGCCACTGATGATACTAATGGGTAAAGCAATGACTAAAATTGTGAATAGGATACGATTATCGCCAAATCCTGAAGAACGAATAATATTCAGTTCTTGATCTTTGCTTAACCGGCTCAATCCATAAATGATAGCGATATAGAAAGCAATTGGAATCAGCACCTCCAGAGCTATTATGGTTCTGAGACTGACAAGCTTAAGCATTGCTATCATACCAAGCGTTTCACTCACTGCGCCGGTTAGGAATCGTGCGATACTAAAGCTAAAGAATAGCCCAATAAGAATTCCAATGACTACGAAAAATGGAATCAATAATTCACGAGTGATGTATTTTTCTATTGTTTTCATCTTTTCGTGCTAAATGAGACGTGCAACGCTTGATTAAGTATTTTTTGTTAGTTGGTGATTTTTCTTTAGCAGCGTCTCAACGAGCATTAAGTCATCCACTGTATCTACATCAACACCAGCCTCTGGGAAAGGAAGTGAAACGATTTTTACCCTTATACCAATTTGTTTCTCGATATGAGCAAGCGCTTGATTCAATGTTAGGAAGCCAAATAGATATTTAAAAACAGCTTGCCATCCAATGGTTTGCGATACAAGCTTCCAGGGGTGTTTTCGTTGCGCTTCTACTTTCTGCCAATAGGAAACTAATAATCTTCCGCTAGGTTTAAATGCAAATAAATTACAGCCACAGTATTTACCATCTCGTAATCGAATGACAGTCCGTTTGCTTTCAGGAAATGCTGCGCGAATGATTTCGTAGTCAATTGCACCAACGATTGCATCGTATTCATTATCGTTAGCTGAGTTTAGAAAATATTCAACAATTTCTGGTGTCAGCATAGCGTGATCTGCGGTAGTGAGTAGTACGGGGGATTCTGAATCAAGTTGTGCCAACCCTTTTGCAGCGCTCAAACTCGGTGAATTTTCATTGGCAATCCAAGCAATTTGCTGATGCAAGATACGTTCATTGAGTTCTGGGCATTTTGGTAGTAGCGCTTGAGGAGGTCCACAGAGTGTAATGGATTGAATCATATCGCTTGCGGCAAGGGAATCTAATACCCGTATTATCATTGGTTTGCCATTGATAGGGGCAAAAGCTTTACAAGGAGCTTGCGTTTTTATTGCAATTGGGTCATTGGTGGTCCGATCTGCAGCAAGTACTAGTGCTGCATAGTTTGAGTTTGAATTCATCAGACGTTATGCTACAAGCGTTTTCTCATATAGACGATAGCGCTTATATTCTTTGCTACCTATACTTTTTAATATGCTACGCATAGGTGAATTGTCTTCGAGTATCCATGACATTTCAACCGCCTTAATGCCCTGGGCGATTCCAATTTTCCGAGGTGCATCAATCACTGCGAATGCAAGTGCGAGGCCAATTGGTGTTTTTTGGTATTGCTTTCTTACTCCCATTAAGGGGATACGGCCTGTTTTAATTGCACGTGATTTAAGTAGTTTTATCAATCGAATCCAACCAAAGGGAAAGAGGTTGCCATCAAGTTGTGAAAAAATCTCATTTAAATTTGGGATACCCGCCATGAACGCAACGGGTTTACCCTCTAATTCAGCAATTTGAATATAATCCTCAGGGACCAACCAGCGTAAGCTATTACCTAATTCTGAGAATTCTGTTTTGGTAAAAGGAACAAAACCCCAATTTTCAGACCAAGCATCATTAAAGATATCCCTTATGATTTCCATTTCTTCATTAAAATACTTTCGTCTAAGCGTTCGTAATTTAATTTGATTGCTATAGCGCTGATTAACGGTTTGCATGGCTTTAGGTGCGCTAAAATCGGTATTAACCCAATAGGCAAGGAGATCACGAGCAGATTGATAGCCATATTGTTGTAGCAAGGGATCATACCATTTACGCGAATGTGGCATCATGACAACAGGGGGAGTATCAAATCCCTCTATTAATACGCCGCATTCCTGATTGATTGATAAATTGAATGGGCCCGTAATATTATAAGCATCATGCTCGATTAACCAGCGTTCAGCTTGATTGATGAGTGCCGCAAATACAGTTTCATTATTAATGCACTCTAGTGTGCCGAAATGACCAGTGTGTTGACCATAATGCTCTCGATGCAAGAAATCAATTTGTGCACTAATTCTTCCAACCGCATGGTTATCTTTATAAGCTACCCAGGCTTGCCATTCAGCGTGTTCCAAGAAAGGATTAAATCTTGAGTAATGAAATCGCCTTTCTAATCGAAGGGGTGGAACCCAATTCGGATCATCTTTATAGACTAACCAAGGTACTTCAATAAAATGCCCCATCCTCTGATAAGTATCGACGGAACGAACAATGATCTCACTCATCAGCTCAATTCAATTATGATCAATTTAAAAGACAAACGAGTTGCTTTTCTTATTCAACTTAGATCTCAATATAAACGCAATAAATGATACTCAGAGAAAGAATAATCGGTTACTAACGCTTAAATTGATTGGTATAAGCAAGTAAATCGGTTACTAACTTATGAAATGTCTCAATATCTTGTGCTGATTGATTAAATTCTAATGGCTGATCCGGTGTGGGTTTTACATTGACATTACGGTGGCTTAAACCATTGGTGCGACAGAAATCAAAAAAATTATTCCATGCTACATTGTATTCACGTAATTGTTTCTGAGGTAAAAAACCCCTTAAATTTTCAAACGCATCGCGCATTATTGGGAAGCTCTCTTTAAGATGTTCAGCAAGGTCTTCAGGCCATCGGGTAGCCTTAGGATATAAACCAGCTAATTCGGTTAAGAAAGTACTGTCAAAATATTCAACCGCGTCTATACGGCGTCTACGATTTATAAATTCAATACTAAGCGAAAATAAGAGAAGTCCACCTAATAGTACAAATGGCCAAAGTGGTACTTCCTCGAAATATTTAATGATCTGATCAAGTGAATTTTCCAAAATATCCTCGATTCTCTTTTAAAAGATAGGTTATAAACAAAATGAAAGTATGTTGCTTTATCTACTCACTTTTGTATTAAGCGAGTATTTGAATATCGATTTTGATTGATATTGCCATAGGATATAGCGAGTAGCAATATGTTTTAAAACAGATAACGCAGTTAGTAGTTGTTTTGATTTTATATGATTATATACCTGTGTTTTCTTAATTATTATTTATAAAAATATTCTGTTGAACCATCTGAAATAAGCTAATTTTCTGTTATTTTAAATACTGTTTAGAATCAACATAGCATGAACCCAATTATGCAGGTTAAAATAACCCGATTTCTACCTTCTTTAACATTAAAGTAACGGTTGTAAAGCGAAGAAAATGGGGATTGATGATTTAATCTTTGGGGATGTAGTTAAAGCCGTGTGCATATGATTTCTTTCGAAAAATCATGAAAAAGAAAATAACTGAGACAATAATTGCTGAACCAGAAAGCTTCGAAGCCGCATCTGCTGAATTGGAAAGTATTGTAACAAAAATGGAGAGTGGTCAAATGACGCTGGAAGCATCATTAGCAGCCTATAAACGAGGAATGGAGTTGTTGCAGTATTGTCAAAAAACCTTGCAAAATGCGCAACAACAAATCCGTGTACTCGAAGATGGTAATTTACGGGATTTTACTGAAACGGAAAGTATCAATGAGCGCTAGTTTTCAGGAGTGGGTCAGGGGTTGCCAACATCAATTAGAGTTATTTTTAGAAGAGCGGCTTCCAAACACTAAAACAGCGCCCGAGCGTTTACATGATGCAATGCGCTATGCTGTGCTTGGGGGAGGAAAACGTGTCCGCCCACTACTAGCTTTTGCAGCAGGTGAAATCAGTGGTGCTAATATGTCACGTGTTAAGGTAGTCGCAGCGGCTGTTGAATTGATTCATGCTTATTCTCTTGTGCATGACGATTTGCCTTGTATGGATGATGATGTTTTACGTCGGGGCAAACCGACTTGCCATGTGCAATATGATGAGGCAACTGCACTTTTAGTGGGTGACAGCTTGCAAAGTCTCGCTTTTCAGCTGATGGCAGAAAATCCGCTAACTGATAATCCTAGTGCTCAATTGGAAATGATCAAGCAATTGGCTCAAGCATCAGGATCAAGAGGGATGGCTGGTGGGCAAGCCATTGATTTGGCAAGCGTTGGAAAATCTATTACCTTGCCAGAGTTGGAATTGATGCATATCCATAAAACTGGAGCATTAATCCGAGTTGCTGTAATGCTCGGGGCGCATTGCGGCGATAAACTTTCCTTACACGACTTGAATCGATTAGATCATTTTGCAAAATGTATTGGCTTGGCCTTTCAGGTGGTAGATGATATTCTCGATTCAGAAGCAACGACTGCGACATTGGGTAAAACTGCTGGAAAGGATGCTCAACAAAATAAGCCAACTTATGTCAGTATCTTGGGCGTTAAGCAGGCACGAGAGTTGGCTGCATCCTTACAGCAAGATGCTTACAAAGCATTAAGCGAGATAAAATCGACGCAACGTTTATTACAAGTAACTGATTTCATCATTCAACGTCATTTTTAGTTTTGATCTCTTACCTTCTTAATTTTTAAAATATTTTTAATTTGTGTTGAATGTATCCATTACTAGATCGTATTAATAATCCTACTGAACTTAGAAAATTAGATCGTAAGCAACTTCCACAGCTTGCGAATGAATTACGTCAATTCCTGATTGAGTCTGTTGCTATTACAGGTGGACACTTATCTTCTAATCTCGGTACAGTTGAGTTAACTATCGCACTACATTACATTTTCAACACACCTTATGATCGTGTAGTTTGGGATGTTGGCCATCAAACTTACGCACATAAAATTCTTACTGGCCGTCGCGCTGGAATGGCTAAGCTAAGAATGCAAGGTGGTATTGCTGGTTTCCCGCGCCGCGATGAAAGTGAGTATGATGCTTTTGGAACAGCTCATTCGAGTACATCGATTAGTGCCGCATTGGGTATGGCGGTTGCTTCACAATTAGGTGATGTGTCGAGACGAGCTATCGCTATTATTGGCGATGGCGCTATGAGTGCAGGTATGGCTTTTGAAGCGCTCAACAATGCAGGGGTGATGGATGCAAATTTACTGGTGATATTGAATGATAATGATATGTCGATCTCACCACCGGTTGGCGCACTCAATAATTATTTAGCCAAATTGATGTCCGGACGATTCTATGCAACCGCGCGTCGCGCAGGGGAGAAGGTGCTAGGGGTTGTTCCACCCGTTTTAGAACTAGCGAGACGTGCTGAGGAACATGTTAAGGGAATGATGACACCCGGTACTTTGTTTGAAGAATTTGGTTTTAACTATATTGGACCGATTGATGGTCATGATCTTGATGTACTATTGACAACATTGAGTAACATCAAGCATCTCGATGGCCCTCAATTTTTACATGTCGTCACCCGTAAAGGTGCTGGTTATAAGCTTGCGGAAGAAGATCCCATTTTATATCATGGGGTTGGAAAATTTGATCCAACTAAAGGGATCATTGCCAAACCAGCAAGCAAACCAACCTATACTCAAGTGTTTGGGGATTGGCTATGCGATATGGCTGCACTCGATAGCCGTTTGATTGGAGTTACGCCCGCCATGCGTGAAGGTTCTGGTCTAGTTCGATTTTCTCAGGAGTATCCCAATCGCTATTTTGATGTCGGTATTGCTGAGCAACATGCCGTCACCTTTGCAGCTGGAGCTGCTTGCGATGGTTTAAAGCCGGTGGTGGCGATTTACTCAACCTTCCTCCAACGCGCCTATGATCAACTTATCCACGATGTGGCCATCCAAAATTTGCCAGTTGTCTTTGCAATTGACCGGGCTGGATTAGTCGGTGCTGATGGACCTACCCATGCAGGGAGTTTTGATTTAAGTTATTTACGCTGTATTCCTAACATGACTGTCATGACACCTGCAGATGAAAATGAATGTCGGCAAATGTTGTATACAGCATTTCAACTGAATACTCCATCAGCAGTTCGCTATCCTCGGGGTTCTGGTCTTGGTACTAAAATCCAGAAAAAAATGAGTGCATTACCGATTGGGCGTGGCGAGATTCGCCGACCCGGTAATAAAATTGCGATTTTAGCTTTTGGAACGCTATTGGCACCTTGTTTAGAGGTCGGGGAA
>CAZIDT010000015.1:0-12200 GCA_964537855.1 uncultured Nitrosomonas sp. | reverse complement strand
AATTGCTAAGTGGCATTGCCGACAGCAGCGCGCAAGAAAAAAGCTATGTGCTGGAAGGCACCGTTAATAATGCAGGTAGTGCCATTGATTGGTTAGGTGAACGGGAATCGATTATTCAACCTTATCAGAAACTCGATTTAGCGTTACGAACGATTACCAATCCACCCCTATTCATGAATACCATCAGTGGTCTTGGTTCACCTTGGTGGCGTAAGGGACCTACCCCAAGTTTCCTGAATCTCGATGGACATGCGCTAGCAGCATTACCTACCGATCAAATGTTAGCTGCTGTGGCAGAAAGCATTTTGTTTCTAATCCAGGCCAATCTTGATTGCATGGAAGAAACGCATCTCCCTATCAACAGTATTACCATCAGCGGTGGCCTAGCTCAATCTGATAGCTTATGCCAAAAACTAGCAGATCTATCAGGATTATCCGTACAGCGTCCAGTGCTAGTTGAGGCAACAGCACGCGGTATTGCTTGGCTTGCTACGAGAAAACCTGTCAATTGGAACAAGCCGATGGCGACCGATTATTTTTCCAGTAGAAAAACGGATAATCACCGGAATACAATTAAAGAGCGTTATCAGAAATTTGTTTCCATACTACAATCTCACTGATCATTTATCGTTTCTTTGCAGGAGTTTGTTTTGACTATCATCGGAATGAATCATTTTACGGTACTGACTACCGACTTAGATAAGAGCAAAGCGTTTTATATTAATCTACTAGGATTGACAGAGGGTTTCCGTCCCCCCTTCGATTTTCCAGGCGCATGGCTTTATTGCGGAGATCAAGCAATCTTACATATCATGGCAGGTCGGCCGATTCCAAATACAATCCACGGCATCATCGATCATATTGCCTTTAGTGCATCCAATCTTCAGTCAGTAATTGATAAGCTAAATCAACAAGATATCCCGTATACATTGAATCGCCTAAAAGGTCTTCAAACCTGGCAATTGTTTTGTGTAGATCCGGATGGAGCAAAAGTCGAACTCGATTTCTCGGCAAACGAGCCCGAACCCCAAAACATCAATCAAATAAAATAAGTTTATCTCACTAGAACTATTACTGTGGTGATTTGGCTGATTGAGCACTAGCAAAATCACCAGCTTTCACTTGAGTCAGCTTGGTCATGTCAAGATATCGGCGCAACGCATTTAATATCAGCTCCGGCGTCAAAGCTACAATATTTTTCTCAAATGCAATGTCCCATTGTAGGGTCCGGTTACGGTGCAAATAGTTAACTAACCGTTCTGCCAAAGCTTTATCTTGACCTCTGGCTATTCGTCGCGCTTCAAGATACCCTGTCTTAGCAAGCTCAATCTCTTCTGCAGAAAAACCATCCTTTAAAACCCTTGCTAATTCTTCATCTACTGCCTTTTCAACACGATTACGATTCTGAGGTGCGTAAATAGCGTATATTTTAAATTCACCTCGCTCCTCAAAAGCACTTGCAGTGAGCGAGGTGGCAACATTGTAGGAAAGTCCTTCTTGCTCGCGAATACGACGCCACAATCTTGAATCAGCAGAGCCCCCCAATAA
This sequence comes from uncultured Nitrosomonas sp., assembly GCA_964537855.1. Lineage (GTDB taxonomy): Bacteria > Pseudomonadota > Gammaproteobacteria > Burkholderiales > Nitrosomonadaceae > Nitrosomonas. The sequence continues at coordinate 10,652 of CAZIDT010000015.1, read as the reverse complement.
ATAATTTCCTAAAACAAGCGCGGGATAATCAGGGTTATCATCTCGAATCTTGAGATTCATACCTGCCTGATAAACCGCATTGGCTTTATCTGGTGTTTCGAGGTTGATATCGATCGCTGGGATCGCTTGATAAGGTATTGAAATGCGTTGATAAGGCTTCGGACTCTTCCAATCACCAAATGATTGCTGGACGGCATCGATCACCATTTTAGGATTAAAATCACCGACAATCGACAATTCTGCATCCGTGCTACCATAAAAATCACGATGGCAGCGTTTGACTTCATCAAGCGTTAATTGATTGATTCGTTCAATTCGCTCCTCGATCGTTGGGGTATAAAGCCAATGTGCTGGCGTGAATGGCATAAGGTGACGTTCAATTTGGATACCAGCTCGAGCTGCAGGCTCACTCCTTTGATTTTCGATGGATGACAGAATCGCTAGCTTAAGTTGCTCAAACTCTTTTTCTGGAAAAATAGGATTGCGAAACATTTCAGCGACTAGCTGGAGTGCATCCATCAAATTATCACTAGTTGTTTCAAAAGCAATTCCATCCGCTGTCATATCGATGTGTACTTTAAAGCGATCAAACGCATCACGTAGCTGCTCACGAGTATATTGCTTGGTACCACGCGATAACATAGCACTCGTCATACCGCATGCGGTTGCTCGATTCATCTTGCTTTCTTCGTCTCCCCAGTGCAAATTGAGTGCTGCAACAACACGATTACCACGTGTCTTTTTAGGGAGTAAAGCAAGCTTCATTCCACCGAGTAATTCAGTACGAATAAGCTTGGCTTCGATATTTTCAGGTGTGGCTTCAAAAGCTTCACCCAGACTCAACGTTTCATTACCACGGTAATCTTTGAGCATAAGTGCAAGATCAGTAACCGCAGGAATTTCAGCTCGATCAGGTGCTTTAGTGGGTATAAACAAACCTAACGTTCGGTTACTGGATTTAAAATAAGTATTCGCTACACGCTGTACATCTTCTAAAGTGACTTGTTTGATACGGTCACGGTGTAGAAACAACAAACGCCAATCTCCCATTGCGATAAATTCAGTGATGGTCGTCGCCAAGTTACGCGTGTTGGTGAGTAACTGTTCAATTTTATTAAGTAAACGCGTACGTGCTCGTTCTAATTCTTCAGCCGTGATGGGATGTTGTGCTAATGACTCAAGCGTGCTGATCAGTGTTTGGCTAGCATCGTCCAGAGACATATCCGGCAACAAATTCGCACCAAAGAAAACAAAGCCTGCTTCACGTAATTGACGATCAAAGCCAAAGACAGCGGTAGCCAATTTAGACTCGACGAGTGATTTATGCAAGCGGCCACCTGGAACTTGTTTGATGATGGAAACAAGCAAGTCAATCGCAGCATATTCAGAATGTGAACCAGCTGGGATATGGTAAAGCGTAGCTGCAATTTGCGTATCTCCAACACGACGCAACGTCACTTTGCGTTCCCCGTCCTGAGTTGGTTCTACGGTATATGTTCTGCGCAATTGACGTTTTGGATGAGGAATCACACCAAAATGCTTGGATATGCTATTCAACGCAGTTGCTTCATCAAATTTACCAGCGACAACCAGCACAGCATTATCTGGCTGATAATAATGTCGGTAAAAGTCTTGCAATCGCTCGATCGGGACATTTTCGATATCGGAACGAGAACCAATGATGGCACGACCATAGTTGTGCCAAACAAATGCGGTCGATGCCATACGCTCAGACAACACACTGAAAGGGCTGTTTTCCCCAGCTTCAAATTCATTGCGAACAACCGTCATTTCGCTGTCTAGATCGGTTTTTTCAATACGAGAGTTGACCATGCGATCAGCCTCAAGTGCAATAGCCCAGTCTAAGTTGTCTGCACTCGCAGTAAGCACTTCGTAATAATTGGTACGATCATAAGAAGTGGTACCGTTCCACCGTGCTCCTCGTTTAGTAAACTCGTTTTTGATGTCAGGGTGGCGCTCAGTTCCCTTGAATAGAAGATGCTCAAGTAAATGCGCCATACCTGCTTCACCATACCCCTCATCCCTTGAGCCAACCAAATAAACGATATTCACCGTCACCGTATCTAAGGAATCATCAGGGAGAAGCAGCACTTTCAGGCCATTTGGCATTTGATATTCAGTAATACCTTCTACTGAGGCAATCTGCGTTAAATTAGCTGGTAGTGACCGAATGGGTTGCTGCGCATACCCCATACTTATGACACAAAGGGTAACGATGAAGGTAAGGATGATCAGTATGTAGCGCTGCATAATCGTTGATTAAATGACTAAAATTCTTAAAGACTGAATGTTTTGTGGGAAGTTCTGGCTAATTTTAAAATTTAGGCGTGTGCTCGATCACCCATTGTTTCCATTAAGATCACGAGTCCATCGTAATTTTAAATCGCTGGCGTTCTTAAACAGACTAAGTAGCGCTTCACCGTTCTGATTAGCCAGTTGCTCACGTAATTCAGTTAGCGCATTTTGATACGCTTGAAGCTCAGCCAATAGCTGCACCCGATTCGCTAAGCAGATGTCTCGCCACATTTCAGGGGAGCTCGCAGCAATTCGCGTACAATCTCGCAAGCTACTTCCAGCATAGCTCAATACAAAATCAGGATCGAAATCAGCACAAGCTTGCACATGATTCATCAATGTAAAAGCAAGCATATGGGGCAGATGGCTAATTATTGCTAAAATTTGATCATGTTGCGCAGCAGACATGATCGAAACCCTCGCTCCACATGCTTCCCATAACATACTGACCAAATTAATCGCTTGCTCATTATTTTCCTTTAAGGGCGTAATGATTAAGTGTTTATTTCTAAATAACAAGGGATCGGCAGCCTCAGCACCACGAAACTCGGTCCCTGCAATCGGGTGAGCTGGAATAAAATGGTCGAGATGTTTGGCCAATTGATTCTTTGCAGCATCGATCACGTCCTGTTTAGTGCTGCCCACGTCCGACACAATCGTTTGCTTATTTAAGTAAGGCTCGATTTGCGCCATGACACGCTGAATTTGCCCAACCGGTGTAGAAAGCATAACAAAATCAGCATCTGCCAGTGCTGTTGCAGATGAAATCGCGATCTCGTCAATAACTCCCAACTCAAGCGCGCGTAACATATTTTCCTGACTACGCCCCAAACCAACAATATGTTTAACAAGCCCTGCGTTCCGTAACGCCAATGCAAATGATCCGCCAATCAAACCAACACCAATAATGACCAGCTTCTGAAGATAAGGAGTAGACATATCAATCAGCCTCAAGGTATTTCGTGATTACCATTCTAATAGTTAGGCTGAATCAGCAATGACCTGTTCTAATGCAATCAAAAATTTCTCATTCTCGGATTTCAAACCGATGGTAACGCGTAAATGATGAGGCATTTCGTACACACCCAACGGACGAACGATCACACCTTGTTTCAATAGGTTCTGATAAGCTTTGGCTGTGTTAATTTCATCCCCCCGTATCCGCAAAGTAATGAAATTCCCATAGGAAGGAATAAATTCCACACCCAATTGCCGCAACCCACTAGCTACTTCAATCATGCCCACTCGATTGAGCTCGTAAGCACGTCGCACAAATTCAATATCCTTAAGCGCCGCTAATGCGCCGATCAATCCAAGGCTATTCACATTGAAAGGCTGTCGAATACGATTCATCAAATCGGCTAATTCGGGATGAGTAAGCGCAAAACCAACCCGAATTCCTGCCAATCCGTAAGCTTTGGAAAAAGTACGTGTAATCAGTAAATTTGGAAATTTCTTCAACCAGGCGATACTGTTGGCTTTATTTGCCTCAGGCAAATATTCATCATAGGCTTCATCTAGAATCACTAATACATTTTGAGGAACACGCTCAACGAATCGTTGAAGATCGTTGGGATCACACAGCGTACCGGTTGGATTATTGGGATTCGCAATAAAAACAATACGTGTTTCAGGGGTAATTGCGTTCAACATCGCAACTAAATCATGACCATAAAGCCTTGCTGGAACTGAAACACCTTGTGCTCCCAATGCTTGGGCAAGTAGTGGATAAATAGCGAAAGCATGCTGAGAATAAACTGCGGACGTCCCAGGTTTAAGAAAAATACGAGCCGCCAGCTCTAACACATCATTAGAACCATTTCCCAGTACAATTTGATCAACATTTACTGCATAATGTTCAGCCAATGCATTCTTAAGTTCATAACCGCTTCCATCGGGATACCTTGCAATTTCATTCAGTGCAGCTGACATCGCTTCTAGCGCCAACGGGCTTGTTCCAAGCGGGTTTTCATTCGAAGCAAGTTTAATTACATTATTTTTATCCAAACCAAGATCTCGAACCAACTCAGAAATAGGTTTTCCAGGTTGGTATGGGTGTATCGCACGGATATATTGTGGAGCAAATTCAAAGAGTTTCATGATCAATATCTAAGCTGCTGGGTAAGATCCCAATATTTTTAAGAAAGTAGCTCTATTTCGTAATTCATCAATTGCACTTGCGATATTATGACTTTCTTGATGGCCTTCAAGATCAATAAAAAACATATATTCCCATAAACCTTTACGTGAAGGCCGAGACTCAAATCGACTCATACTAACTTGATATTTGGCTAATGGTGCAAGTAATTCATACACTGCACCAGGTCGATCATGGGTAGCAATAGCAAGTGAAGTTTTGTCTTTCCCCGATAAGGGAACACGCTGAGAACCCATTACTAAAAACCGCGTCGTATTATTAGGATCATCTTCAATATTATGGGCGCAAATAGTCAATCCAAAAATCTCCGCAGCTTTACCGCTGGCGATCGCTGCAGCATAGGGATCTTCGGCCGCAAGCCTTGCGGCATCGGCATTACTCGCAACATTAATCTGCGCTACTGATTTAAGTAACGCAGATTGATGATTGAACCATCCGACACATTGTCCAAAAGATTGCGGGTGTGAATAAATTTTTTGGATTTGCGCAAGATCTGAATGCTTTGCCATCAAGCAATGATGTATTGGCAACTCAATTTCACCACACACGATCAAAGGTGTCTGTACAAGTAGATCCATGGTTCTTCCTACCCCACCTTCGGTAGAATTCTCTACAGGAACAACGCCATAATGAGCCGAACCCGATTCCACTTCACGAAAAACATCATCGATTGAATGACACGCAGTTGTAATGACAGCATGACCAAAACGCTTAGAGACAGCTTCTTCAGAAAATGTGCCAGACGGACCCAGAAAAGCAATGGTCAACGGCGCTTCCATCGCACGGCAAGCAGAAATAATCTCAGTAAACAAAGCGGTAATACGTTCTTTGGAAAGAGGACCATTATTTAACTGCTGCAGTCGAGACAATACTTGCGCTTCTCTTTCGGGGCGATACGTTACAGCATTTCCTTTTTGATGCCCCACTTCCTGTGCAAGTTTGGCACGTGCATTAATGAGCTCAAGTAGCTCATTATCGATCGCATCGATCTTAGCACGTAATTGATTTAATTGTTCAGCCATAGTGGTAATACTCAGTAAACGTTTTTGTCTAAATCGGTAAGTATCGTACCTTCAGAACACCTGAGATAAGGGATATCGCTTTAATAACTTGTTTAGATACGGGACTATCGACATCGACCAAAGTATAAGCCATTTCCCCCCTCGATTTGTTAGTCATGTTATGAATGTTGAGACCCGCTGTCGCCATGCAAGTTGAGATCTGTCCAAGCAGATTAGGAACATTTGCATTTGCCACTGCAACTCGATAGGGAGATTCCCTTTCCATAATTACATCTGGAAAATTAACGGTATTCTTAATATTACCATTCTGTAAGTAATCGATAATCTGCTGAACAACCATGACGGCACAGTTCTCTTCGGCTTCTCGCGTTGAAGCTCCTAAATGCGGTAACGTAATGACTCCTTTCTGATTTTGCAAATTCTGACTCGGAAAATCACAAACATAATACTTAATTTTACTGCTCTTTATTCCGGCAAGAACCGCTGCCTCACTCACAATTTCATCCCGGGAAAAATTAAGCAAAATGACTTCACGTTTAAAATAGTGAATCAGTCGCTCATCAATTAAATGATGAGTTGAATCAACCAAAGGAACATGAAGTGAAATAAAATCGCTATGGCGCAACAAATCTTCGATACTCTGTGCTCTTTGCACATCTGCAGAAAGACTCCAAGCCGCATCGACGCTAATTTTGGGGTCGTAACCCATGACTTTCATACCAAGCTTTAGCGCTGCATCGGCAACCAATCGTCCAATTTTTCCTAACCCCACAACACCCAAAGTACGACCCGGCAATTCAATTCCCGAAAAATGTTTTTTGTTTGCTTCGACGAGCTCGTTCAATTTCTCATTATCGCCTTGTAGCTCCCCCACAAACTGAAAAGCAGGAACAAGATTACGAGAAGCAATCAGCATGGCTGCTAAAACAAGTTCTTTGACTGCATTCGCATTGGCACCAGGTGTATTAAAAACTGGAATCCCCTGTTGACTCATAGCGTTAACCGGAATATTGTTTGTTCCTGCACCGGCCCGTCCAATCGCGATAACATGCTTTGGAATGTCCATATCCAGCATATTATGTGATCTCACCAAGATTACATCAGGATCAATTAAATCGTGACCAATTAAATAGTGTTCGGTTGGAAATTGCTTTAACCCCACCGATGAAATTTGATTCAATGTCAGAATTTTAAAAACCTGCTGCGTTTTTTTAGCCATACTGATTTTCGAATTCTTCCATAAACGTCACTAGTGCTTTAACGCCTTCATAAGGCATCGCATTATAGATTGAGGCACGCATACCACCGACAGAACGATGACCTTTCAGCTGCACGAATCCTCGTGCTTTCGCTTGCTTTAAAAATTCACTGTCTAATGTACTTTGCGTAAGTGTAAACGGTACATTCATGCGTGAACGATCTTGCTGTACCACTGGACATTGATACAAATGACTTCTGTCGATTAAATCATAAAGTAATTTTGCTTTGGCAATATTCAGCGCTTCAATGGCCGACAAGCCTCCTTGTTTTTTCAACCATTCCAATACAAGGCCCATCATATAAATCGCATAGGTTGGAGGTGTGTTATACATTGAGTCATGTTGCACATGAGCTTGATAACTAAATAGCGTCGGTGTTCCAGCAATCGGTGCTTGTACCAAATCTTCGCGGATAATGACGAGCACCAAGCCTGCGGGTCCAATATTTTTTTGGGCTCCGGCATAGATTAACCCAAAACGACTGATATCCACTGGCCGTGACAAAAAATTGGAAGACATATCCGCAACTAATGGGATATCCAGACTCCCCCCTGCAATATTTGATAAATCCGGTATCCAGTTGAATTCCACACCGCCAATCGTTTCATTTGATGTGTAATGAAGGTACGCAGTATTGCGACTCATTTCCCAATTTTCAAGCCCAGGTATCGCCGTAAAATGAGTATCTACTGATGAGGCAGCAATATTCACCGTGCCATATTTGCCAGCTTCCTCAATCGCTTTTTGCGACCATTGCCCAGTATTGACATAATCTGCTTGCCTGTCAGTTTTTAACAGATTCAGCGGAACCATCGCAAATTGACTTGATGCACCACCCTGGAGAAATAAAATCTTATAATGGTTAGGAATCTTAACCAATTCACGGAGATCCGTTTCAGCTTTAGCGATGATCGACATGAATTCTTCGCCGCGATGACTCATCTCCATCACAGACATTCCACTCCCATGCCAGTCCAACATTTCGTCACGCGCTTGCTCGAGCACTTCCTGAGGAAGAACTGCGGGGCCTGCACTAAAATTGTAAATTTTATTCTTTGGATTCATTTTTCAAGAATCAATAAACTTAACACTTTAGTCCTCATCCGCCTCAATCACTCGTTCCAATCCCACTAATTTTTCACCCGGATCGAGATTGATCAGTGTTACGCCCTGAGTTGCACGCCCCATTTCACGAATTTCACTAACGCGTGTTCGGATCAATATACCCCCCGTGGTAATTAGCATGATCTCATCATCTTGTTTAACTAATTGTGCTGCAACTACTTTACCATTACGTGCTGAAGTATTGATCGCAATCATCCCCTGCGTTCCACGATTATGCCGCGTATATTCACTAATCGGTGTCCGCTTACCATACCCATTTTCTGTTGCTGTCAGAACCGTTAACTCCTCATTCTCAGCAACAAGCAAGGATATGACTTTTTGCCCTGCCCCCAATTTCATTCCTCGAACACCGCGAGCGCCTCTACCCACTGGACGAACATCATTTTCATTAAAGCGCATCGCTTTTCCACCATCTGAAAATAACATCACATCGTGATTTCCTTCCGTTAAAGCAACACCTATCAGGTAGTCCCCTTCATCCAATGCAATCGCAATAATGCCATTGCTACGTGGCCGCGAAAATTCCGATAAAGGGGTTTTTTTAACGGTTCCTAATGTTGTCGCCATAAAGATATAGCGATTATCATCAAATGCTTTGACGGGCAAGACAGCATTAATTTTCTCTTCTTTTTCTAACTGTAATAAATTATTAATTGGTTTTCCTTTTGAGCCTCTTCCCCCTTGAGGCACGTTATATACTTTGACCCAATAAACACGCCCTAAGCTTGAAAAACACAAAATATAGTCATGCGTATTAGCCATGAACATATTGTCAATAAAATCATCTTCTTTGGTGGCGCTTGCGAGTTTTCCACGCCCTCCCCTTTTCTGCGCGCGGTAGTCATCTAATAACTGCGTTTTAATATATCCAGCATGAGATAAAGTTATCACCACATCGGCTGGCGTAATCAAGTCTTCCGTATTGAGTTCTTGAGTATTCGTGACAACTTCACTCCGCCGCTCATCCCCAAATTGATCTTTAATGGAACTCAATTCATCAATGATGATGGCTGTAATTCGATCCGCGTTAGCTAGAATATCGAGAAGATCGATGATTTTATCGATAATTTCCTTGTATTCACTGACGATTTTTTCTTGCTCGAGGCCAGTCAGGCGCTGCAATCGAAGATCGAGAATGGCTTGCGCTTGCACATCGGACAACTGATAGCCATGATCAAACAAACCAAATTCAACCCCAAGCTCTAAGGGACGAAAAACAGCCGCATCGAACGCTGCGCGAGTCAACATTTCCGCAACTAATTGAGAGCTCCAAGCTTTTACCATCAATGCTTTCTTTGCTTCTGCTGGCGTAGCTGCCGCTTTGATGAGCGCTATAATCTCATCTACATTGGAAAGCGCTACTGCCAATCCTTCTAATAAATGCCCTCGTTCCCTCGCTTTTTTCAGCTCATAAACCGTGCGACGAGTAACAACCTCACGGCGATGGCGCAGAAACGCCTGGAGCAATTGCTTTAAATTGAGTAATCGTGGCTGCCCATCGATTAATGCAACCATATTGATACCGAAAGTATCCTGCATTTGCGTTTCTTTATACAGGTTATTTAGAACCACTTCCGGAATTTCGCCACGCTTAAGTTCGATCACCACACGCATACCGGATTTATCCGATTCATCACGTAAATCTGATATCCCTTCAATTTTTTTATCTCGAACTAATTCACCTATTCGAATCAGCAAATTAGCTTTGTTAACCTGATAGGGAAGCTCATCAATAATAATGCTTTGACGTGATCCTTTCTCAAGATCTTCAAAGTGCGTCCGCGCCCTCATTACGACACGTCCCCTACCCGTAAGATAACCATCTCTAATTCCCGATGTTCCATAGATGATTCCAGCAGTTGGGAAATCAGGCGCTTGGATACATTCGATAATTTCGTCGATACTTGTTTCAGGGTTATTTAGCAACCGAAGACAAGCATCAATTACCTCGCTCAGATTATGGGGAGGTATACTGGTTGCCATACCCACCGCAATCCCTGAGGAACCATTGATCAGTAAATTAGGTATTTTGGCTGGAAAAATCAGCGGCTCTCGTTCAGAACCATCATAATTAGGCCCAAAATCAACAGTTTCCTTATCTAAATCAGCTAGCAATTCATGCGCAATCTTTGCCATCCGAATTTCGGTATAACGCATGGCTGCTGCATTATCACCATCAACCGAACCAAAGTTACCTTGCCCATCGACGAGCACATAGCGCAATGAAAAATCTTGTGCCATTCTTACAATCGTATCGTAGACAGCCGTGTCTCCATGCGGATGATATTTACCAATAACATCACCGACGATACGAGCAGATTTTTTATAGGGTCGGTTCCAATCATTCGAAAGTTCGTGCATTGCAAATAACACTCTGCGATGAACTGGTTTTAAACCATCTCTAACATCAGGTAACGCCCTCCCAACGATAACGCTCATCGCGTAATCTAAATAAGAACGCCGCATTTCCTCTTCAAGACTGATCGTGAGTGTTTCTTTTGCAAATTGATTCATTGGCATTGGGTCTGTTTGATTTTGAAAGTATCTGCAACCTGTTCTTTAAAAGCCAGATCGAAATAAAAATTAACCTATCGGTTAAAATTAATAAAAGTAGTCATGCAACAAAGAAATAAAATGCTACTTGCTTAAATGTTGCTATATTTTAGCATGCCATTCCCATCCATTTTTTTATAAAGTTTGAAGAAGCAAGATGAAAGGAAATAATTTAGGCAACTTGGTGTTCCACACCAAATAAACGTAAAGGATGAAAAT
>CAZIDT010000014.1:0-12443 GCA_964537855.1 uncultured Nitrosomonas sp. | reverse complement strand
TAATTCACTTAGTAAAATATTACTAAACGTTTTATAACTTAGTCTCGTTTTTTTCTTTTATACCAGCTTCTTCAGTAGATCGATTAACAATTTGCTGCTGAGTTATAGGGGTTTCTACTTGTTCCCCTTCACTTCCCTTCATTCCTTCTTTAAACCCTTTGACTGCATTGCCTAGATCGCTGCCTAAATTACGCAGTTTCTTGGTTCCAAATACGAGAACTACAATTGCAAGTACAACTAGCCAGTGCCAAATACTAAACGTTCCCATTTTTATTTCCTCTCAATAGAAAATACTATTGACTACGGTGAATCATAGCAGGTAAAACACGCTTACTGCCTATCACATGAATATGAAGGTGAAAAACCTCTTGCCCACCTATTTTCCCTGTATTAATGATTGTACGAAAACCATCCTCACACCCTTCTTGTCTCGCAAGCGTAGGAGCCAGACCTAACATTTTTCCAAGTATCAATTGATGTGCATGATCAACTTCATATAATGAAGCAATATGAAGTTTAGGGATAATTAAAAAGTGAATGGGGGCAGCAGGATTAATATCATGGAAGGCAAGGCAGTCCTGATCTTCATAGATTATTTTGGCAGGAATTTCTTTCCTTACAATTTTACAAAAAATACAATCGTTCATTTATTTTTCCGTATTGCGTAATCTCTTTTCTTCAATCCCCGACAACCCCTCTCTCCGTGCCAGTTCTGCTAAAACATCTTCAGGGTTCAAGTTGTGATGCGCAAGTAAGATAAGGCAATGAAACCACAAATCAGCGACTTCATAAATAACATGTGCCGTATCGCCATCCTTGGATGCCATAATCGTCTCAGCAGCCTCTTCAGCAACCTTTTTTAAGATCTTATCTTGTCCACCATTCAATAATTTAGCTACATAGGAGGTCGATGGGTCAGCCGTTCTTCTGTCATCAATGACAGTTGCTAGATGATGGAGTATGGAAACTTGTGACATTTATTGATAGATTTCAGAAGGATCTTTAATTATAGGCGCATTAATTACCCATTGATCCCCTTCCAATTTATTAAAAAAACAACTCTTTCTACCGGTATGGCATGCAATTCCACCGATTTGTTCCACTTGAATAAGCAAAACATCATCATCACAATCAAGGTAAATCGCCTTGACCTTTTGGGTATGTCCCGATTCTTCGCCTTTACGCCATAATTTTTGCTTGGAGCGAGACCAGTAAACCGCTATTTTTGTTTCAGCAGTCAATTTGATTGCTTCTTTGTTCATCCAAGCAAACATTAAAATATCCCCAGTTTTTTCTTCTTGTGCAATGACCGGCACTAATCCATCTGGGGTCCACTTGACTTTATCAACCCAAGAAACTGACATTCTGTTCCCATAAAATTAAAAAAAGATGACAGCCCAGTTATTGTTAGAGCCGCACTTCAGTACCATGCTGAGATAAAGATTCTTTTGCTTCAAGTATCGTATGCTGCCCATAATGGAATATACTCGCTGCAAGAACGGCATCTGCATGCCCTTGTAGAATGCCATCCACCAGATGTTTCAAATTACCTACCCCGCCACTTGCGATTACAGGTAAATCAATTGCATCCGAAATCGCTCGCGTTAGAGACAGATCAAATCCATGCCGAGTACCATCGCGGTCCATGCTTGTCAGTAATATTTCACCTGCACCCAGTGCTTGCATTTTTCTGGCCCATTCAACTGCGTCAAGTCCAGTAGCATTGCGTCCGCCGTGAGTAAAAACTTCCCAACGTTGAGTCTGACTTTCTGGCTCGCTAACCTGTTTTGCGTCAATAGCAACCACAATACACTGCGCTCCATAATAACCTGCCGCATCTTCTACAAGTTGTGGATTCAATACTGCGGAAGTATTAATACTGACCTTATCTGCCCCGGCATTCAGTAATCTTCGTACATCCTCTACTTTACGAACACCACCTCCTACCGTCAATGGAATAAATACTTGAGATGCAACATCTTCTACGATATGCAAAATCAAATCTCGATTATCTGAACTTGCAGTTATATCTAAAAACACAAGCTCATCAGCCCCCTGTTCATCGTAGCGCCGTGCAATCTCGACCGGATCACCCGCATCTTTTAACGATACAAAATTGACCCCCTTAACAACACGTCCATTATTAACATCAAGACAGGGAATAATTCGCTTGGCAAGACCCATTGCCTAAAAACCCTTAGTAAAGAAAAATATTATTAGAAAGAAAAATGAATAATGAACTAATTATCAGATCAAGGCGAACGTAGTTAAGTCAGGCCGTTACACTTAATCTATCAGCCAAATCTTGAGCCTGTTTGAAATCCAATGTTCCCTCGTATAAAGCTCTACCGGTAATCGCTCCCATCACACCTTCTGCTTCGATTTCACAAAGTGCTTTGATATCATCTAAATTAGAAATACCCCCGCTCGCAACTACCGGAACGGTTAATTCACGAGCTAGCGCAACAGTTGCTTCAATGTTGACCCCAGTCAGCATTCCATCGCGCCCGATATCGGTATAAATAATCGCTTCAACACCATAATCTTCAAATTTTTTAGCCAAATCAACAACATCATGACCAGTCACTTTTGACCAACCATCAACAGCCACTTTGCCACTCTTCGCATCAAGCCCTACCATAATTTGACCTGGAAACGCATAACACGCATCATGCAAAAAACCAGGAATTTTCACAGCAGCAGTACCAACAATTACATAAGTAATACCTTGATCAAGGTAACGTTCAATCGTCTCTAAATCACGAATTCCTCCACCTAATTGAATCGGGATATTGCCATCAATTGCCTTTACAATCGAACGGATAACGGTTTCATTCTTTGGTTTGCCAGCGAATGCTCCATTTAAATCAACCAGGTGCAAGCGACGTGCACCTTGATTTAGCCATTGCAATGCCATCTCATCAGGGTTCTCGGAAAAAACAGTCGCAGCTTGCATATCACCCTGTTTTAGTCGCACGCATTGACCATCTTTCATGTCTATCGCAGGAATAATCAACATATGTTGTTAGGATAAATAATTGATAATAAAAAAACGGAATGAAACGATGAATTGAATCGCACTAATGACTGGAATAAGGTTCCCATTTGGCAAAATTACTCAATAACGTTAGCCCAGCAATATGACTTTTCTCTGGATGAAATTGTACTGCAAAAATATTATCTTTAGCGATCGCACAAGTAAATGCGGTAGGATAAAGGGAGTAGGCCGCTGATAAATTTGGATTCTCTGACTTAACATAGTAGCTATGAACAAAATAAAAGCGGGCATCGCTCCTAATTCCATGCCATAAAGGGTGATCCATCGTTTGATAAACCTGATTCCAACCCATATGCGGTATTTTTAATTTACCACCTGGAATATTAATTTCACCGCCTGTCGAAAAGTGCACAACTTTCCCTGGGAGAACGCCAAGACCTTTTACATTACCTTCTTCACTTTCATCAAACAACATTTGCAGGCCAATACAAATGCCAAGAAAAGGTTTGTTCCTGGCAGCATCAATGACAGCTTCTTTTAGGCCAAATTTATCCAGCTCTTGCATACAATGCGGCATTGCACCTTGACCAGGAACAACGATATGTGAAGCTTTATCAACAACCTCTGGGTCACTCGTAACTTGAACTATGGCGTGCGGAGCAACCCGTTCAAGCGCCTTGGATACTGAACGTAAATTACCCATTCCGTAATCAACAATCGCAATAACCGTCATACTTAATCAATAGCGTGGTAACGAATAGTAACTTACAATGAACCCTTTGTAGAGGGAATCAGATCTATTGCGCGGGAATCAATTTCAACAGCCATACGTAACGCTCTACCAAAAGCTTTAAAAATCGTTTCAGCTTGATGATGAGCATTATCTCCAGAAAGATTATCAATATGGAGTGTAATCATAGCATGATTAACCAACCCTTGAAAAAATTCGCGAATTAAATCGACATCAAATTCACCGATACGAGCGCGCGTAAATACAACCTGATATCTCAGGCCCGGTCGGCCTGATAAATCAAGAACAACTCTAGAGAGTGCCTCATCGAGTGGAATATAAGCATGGCCATAACGACGTAAGCCTTTTTTTTCACCCCATGCTTTAGTTAACGCTTGACCGAGCGTGATTCCAATATCTTCTACCGTATGGTGCGCATCGATATGCAAATCTCCTTTAGCTTCCACTGCGATATCAATCATTCCGTGGCGCGCAATCTGATCTAGCATATGATCTAAAAATGGTATCCCGGTATTAAGTTTTGAACAACCACTCCCATCTAAATTAACTTCTACGCTAATCTGGGTTTCTAGGGTGTTTCGGGTAACTTTGATTTGACGCATAAAAATAATTATTGGTTAAGCTTAATGATAGCACTCAATCTAAAATTTAGTATCTTCAAGTATTTGTGAAAGTGCATGATAAAACTGGGCATTCTCATCGGGAGTACCCACGGTAACCCGTAAACAATTTTTTAACAAGGGATTAGCTCCATCAAGGTTTTTTATTAGAACCCCCTTCCGCTTAAGCTCAGCGTAAATTTCACTCGCTTTTTCGATACGAAATAAAATAAAATTAGCTTCTGAAGGGAAAGCTGTTATTCCATCCAATCTGGCAAGCTCTGATAATAACTTACTTCTCTCTGTTTTTATGGTTGTTGTTTGTTTTAATAAGTCATCATAATGCTGTAAAACTTTCTCAGCAATTAATTGAGTCATAACACTAATATTATAAGGTAAGCGCAGCTTCTCAAATTGATCAAGCCACTCAGATCTTCCAATTAACAATCCTAACCTTAAGCCAGCAAGACCAAGTTTTGACAAAGTCCGCATCAATAGCAAATTAGGAAACTGCGCTAACTGGTCCATAAAACTAACGCCGGCAAAAGCATGGTAGGCTTCATCGACAATCACGATACCCGGTGCTTCCTGAATAATCTGATGTATTGCCTCCATATCAAAAAGATTCCCGGTTGGATTATTCGGATAAGCGATAAAAATTATAGATGGTTGATAGCGAGCAATCGCTTCACACATTGCTTCAAGATTTAATGAAAAATCCTCATTGAGAGAAACACCCACATAATTCATCCCCGAGAAAGTAGCAATGATTCGAAACATTGCGAATCCTGGATCAACGCTTAATAAAGTCGCGCCGGGTTTTGCAGCTGCCAACGCAACCATCTGAATAATTTCATCGGACCCATTACCTAAGAGGATCGACATATCTTCAGGCACAGACAATGTCTTCCTTAAAACCCTTTTTAAAGAACCCGCTGTTGGATCCGGGTAACGATTGATCATTGCATCCTCAGCTAATTGAGCAATTTCTTCTTTAAGGGCCAAAGGCAGTGTATAGGGGTTTTCCATTGCATCTAATTTGATCATCCCTTTAGCGGGCGGGACATGATACGCAGAAAGTTCAAAGATTTCTGGACGTATAACGTTTCTCAGCAAATTAGACATGTTTCAACTAAAAGAAAGATAATTAAAAAAATGAAAATAACGCTAACAACTATCAAAAAACACCAGTAATGTGTATTACTTTAGAAAGGCTAACCATGTAGCTATGGTTATAGTGGAAGATACGCGGTAGCAGCAGCAATTACATTCAATATTATACTTATTCTAAATAAGTATAAGTGACTTACAAAATATTAAATTAAAGTAACTCCGACATTCATTCATCTTCCCTATCCTTATCTTGTAATCCAAAAAACACGCATGCGGTCACAATTACTAGGATTGGAAACATAACATAGTAACCAAGCGCTTGGAAAGCATCTATATCTTGTTGAGATGGGAGTGGACTGGTCATTATTTTATATCCATGCATCAGCGCAACCAAACAAACAATACCTAGCGCAGTAATTCTCCGATTTAGCAACGCACGGCCAATTAACAAATTAAATCCATGAACAACGAAATATCCAATAAAAAAAATAAAAGTATAAAAAACCAATGCCCCCATGGATAATATTCCTTATTATTCAGGCTAATTTGTTTATGCAACAATTAAAAATTTAATTATGGTCGTTAGTAGGTCTATTAAACAATAAGTGCCGCAGCAACACTACGACCTTCTGTTGATAGAATATTGTAGGTACGGCAGGCGGAATACGTGTCCATAACCTCCAGCCCGGTACCTGAATTAAGCATAGTTCTGATCAATTTAGGATCAGGAAATTGCAGCGCCCCGCCAGTACCCAGCAATATTATTTCAGGCTGATACATCAGTATTTCTTCAAAATCGTCAATAGCCAATTGCCTAGTATTACCTATATGCCAATTCTCAATGATACGGTCTGGAAACACAACTAAATTCCGCTCATAGCGCACTTGATTAATGATAACGTAACCGACTCCATACCCTGAAAATGTGTTTATTCCTTCAATATTAGAAAGGTGAAGCTTCATTAACGCCCTCCTGGCATATAAAACTTAATCATTATCGAAAAATGGCAAAATACCAAGGTAACTATTTAATCATATACATATTTTGCAATAGAATAGCTGTGTCGGGTAACATAGCATTGAGTTTGTGCTAATCAAAACCTTTCACAACCAACGATATCTTGTCTTTATTAACTACTTGACCCACCATGCAGCCGATCAAAAAATCCAGCAAGCTTGAAAATGTGTGTTATGACATTCGTGGTCCTGTTTTGGATCGTGCAAAACAAATGGAGGAAGAAGGGTATCACATCATTAAGCTCAACATTGGCAATCCGGCTTCCTTTGGATTTGAAGCTCCTGAAGAAATCTTACAAGATGTTATCCGTAATCTTTCGGCTGCTTCTGGGTATTGTGACTCAAAAGGCTTGTTTGCGGCACGTAAAGCGATCATGCATTACACGCAGGAAAAACATATTGCTAACGTGCAAATGGAAGATATTTATGTCGGCAATGGTGTTTCAGAACTCATCATGCTAACCATGCAAGCTTTATTAGAAAATAACGACGAAGTTCTAATACCTGCGCCAGATTACCCGTTATGGACCGCGGCCGTTTCACTTGCGGGTGGAACAGCACGCCACTATATCTGCGATGAACAGTCGGATTGGTTTCCAGATTTAAGCGATATCCGAGCAAAGGTCACCGACAGAACCCGCGCTATCGTGATTATCAATCCCAATAATCCTACAGGCTCACTCTATCCTAAAGAGCTGTTATTGGAAATCATCGAAATTGCGCGGCAAAATCGGTTGATTGTTTATGCTGATGAAATCTATGACAAGATACTCTATGAGCAAGTCACACATACCTCAATCGCATCGCTAGCCGATGATGTTTTATTTATTACGTTCAACGGTCTGTCAAAAAATTATCGAGCTGCGGGCTTTCGTTCCGGTTGGGCTGTCGTTTCAGGTAACAAACAACATGCTCAAGATTATATAGCTGGTTTAAATATGCTGGCCTCGATGCGATTATGTGCAAATGTTCCTGCCCAATTTGGCATCCAAACTGCATTGGGTGGATACCAAAGCATCTATGATCTGACAATGCCAACCGGGAGACTTAAGCGACAACGCGACCTTGCCTGGGAAATGCTAACTGATATTCCGGGTGTAAGCTGTTATAAACCGCAAGCTGCTCTATATTTGTTTCCTTGTCTAGATCCTAAAATTTACCCGATTCAAGACGACGAACGCTTTGTTCTTGAGTTATTGCTAGAAGAAAAGGTGTTAGTTGTACAAGGCACAGGATTCAATTGGTTACAACCGGATCACTTTAGAGTCGTATTCTTGCCTAATAGCGACGACTTAGGTGAAGCTATTTCACGAATAGCCCGTTTTCTCGATCGTTATCGAAAACGGCTCAAAACTTAAACAACCGCCTATCCATTCAATAAATTAGCCTATCCTTGCTGCATTGAATTAAAATATAAAGCACTAGGCATTAGCTATTTACATAAAGATATAAGATGAAATCTATTAATGTTGGTTTACTCGGAATTGGAACAGTAGGTGGCGGCACCTTTACCGTTCTAAAAAGAAATCAAGAAGAAATTGCACGCCGTGTAGGCTGCAATATCGTCATTCAAATGGTCGCAGACAAGGATATCGAAAAGGCACGGCATATCGTGGGTAGCCAAACTGTTGTTACCGCAAATGCTCAAGAAATTGTGGCTAACCCTGATATCGAAATCGTCATTGAACTCATCGGTGGTCAAACTGTTGCCAAGGATCTTATCCTACAGGCCATTAACAATGGAAAACACATTGTAACTGCAAACAAAGCCTTGCTCGCGAATCACGGTACCGAGATTTTTTCAGCTGCACAGCAAAAAGGAGTAATTGTAGCGTTTGAAGCTGCAGTTGCTGGAGGCATTCCGATCATCAAGGCATTGCGTGAAGGACTTACAGCTAATCGAATTGAATGGATAGCAGGAATTATCAACGGTACAAGCAATTATATTCTATCCGAAATGCGTGAAAAAGGGATAGCATTCAGTACTGCGCTCGCCAATGCACAGCGACTTGGTTACGCAGAAGCAGACCCTACTTATGATATTGAAGGGATTGATGCAGCACATAAAATTACCATTATGGCTGCTATTGCTTTTGGTATCCCTGTTCGGTTTGATAAAGCTTATATTGAAGGTATCTCCCAATTAAATAATGAAGATATTCGTAATGCAGAAGAATTAGGATATCGAATCAAATTATTAGGAATCACGAAACGTGTAGAGAAAGGAATTGAATTACGGGTTCATCCTACATTGATTCCAATCAAGCGTTTAATTGCTAATGTCGAAGGCGTCATGAATGCCATAGTAGTCAAAGGGGATGCTGTGGGTCCAACCTTATACTATGGCGCTGGCGCTGGCGCTGAACCCACTGCAAGTTCAGTGATCGCTGATTTAGTTGATGTTGCTCGCCAATTGACTGTCGATCCTAAACACCGTGTCCCCTACTTAGCGTTCCCCTCGGATTCACTCTCTGATACACCCATTATCCCAATGGATGATGTTCAGACTGCGTATTATCTTAGACTACAAGTCATTGATAAACCAGGCGTGCTAGCTGATATCACGCGCATCCTTGCTGATGCAGATATCTCGATTAGTGCTATGATACAGAAAGAACATGCTGAAGAAGAGGATCGAGTTAACATTATTTTGTTAACTCACACCACTCAAGAAAAAAATATCAATAGCGCAATCGATAAGATTGAGAAACTGCCTAGCATGACAGATAAAGTCGTGCGTATTCGTTTAGAAGAATTAAACAAATAAATTAACCTGGGGAAATAGTATTATCTTTTCCCCACCTCTCTACTCTAGACCGGTCATACACTATGCGTTATATCTCTACTAGGGGCGGTATATCACCGCAAAATTTTAGTGAAATTCTATTGAGTGGGCTTGCTCAGGATGGAGGTCTAGCTGTACCCGAATACTATCCTCGGATTAACACAGCAGAGCTCGAATCGTGGCGTTATTTGAGTTACCCAGAACTGGCTTTTGAGATTCTGTCACGCTTTATGGATGATATTCCAACTGCGAATCTCCGTGATATCATTGCTCGCACCTATACAGCCAAGTTATTTGGTAGCGCAGATATTACCCCCATTAAGACTTTAGAACCGGGATTACATATTCTCTGTTTATCCAATGGACCTACCCTTGCCTTCAAAGATATCGCCATGCAATTCATCGGTAATCTGTTTGAATATACCCTCGCTAAAACAGGTAGCGAACTAAATATTCTAGGAGCAACCTCAGGCGATACCGGTTCTAGCGCAGAATATGCAATGCGAGGCAAACAAAGAATACGAGTATTCATGCTTTCTCCTTATGGCAAGATGAGTCGTTTCCAAACTGCCCAGATGTTTTCCCTACAAGATGAAAACATCTATAACATCGCGGTTCAAGGAGTATTCGATGATTGCCAAGATATTGTAAAAGCAGTAAGCAATGATCACCATTTCAAGCAAAATCATCACATCGGAACTGTGAATTCAATCAATTGGGCGAGAATTGCAGCTCAGATCGTCTATTACTTCAAAGGTTATTTTGCTGTTACGCAATCAAACGATGAATTGGTATCGTTTGCAGTACCATCTGGTAATTTCGGAAATATTTTTGCAGGACATGTGGCACGAATGATGGGCCTCCCGATCAAACATTTGATTCTTGCAACGAATGAAAATGATGTATTAGATGAATTTTTTCGAACTGGACTTTATCGTCCTCGAACCACTTTAGAAACACAGCATACCAGTAGCCCTTCAATGGATATATCTAAGGCATCAAACTTTGAACGCTATGTGTTTGATTTAACTGAACGCGATTCGACCAGAATCAAAGAATTGTGGCAATCTGTTGAAAATGGCAATGGTTTTGATTTATTTGGAACTGCCGTATGGGCAAAAGCAAAAGATTTAGGATTTATTTCAGGCTCAAGTCACCATAGCAATCGAATTGAAACCATTCAAACCATCTATAAAACCTATGGAGTATTAGTTGATACTCATACCGCAGATGGAATCAAAGTGGGTTTAGAAAATCGTGAATCAGATATACCGCTGATATGTTTAGAAACTGCTTTACCTGTTAAATTCTCAGATAGCATTCAAGAAGCAATTGGAAAAGAACCAGAGCCAGTACCTGGCTTCGAAGATCTTGAAAAGCTCCCGCAGCGATTCATCGTAATGGATAAAGATGTTAATGCAGTTAAACAATTTATTGCAAGTAAAGTAGAAACATAATAAGAACTGTTAAATTCATTCCATAAAAGCAATATCGTCACTTTCTTTCGTTTTAAATTTATCATAATCTGATATGCTGAATAATTAGCTTAACGTTTTAGCTCATAAAGGTAGTCAATGATGCGATTCCTAATTAGTCGTTTTAATCCTGATAAAGATGAAAAACCTTATATGCAGGATTATGAAATTGAACTTGAACCCACAGATAAAATGCTTTTAGACGCATTAATTCGTATTAAATCCATCGATGATAGCCTGAGTTTACGTCGATCCTGCCGAGAAGGCGTATGTGGTTCAGATGCGATGAATATTAATGGGCGCAATGGACTCGCTTGTATCACACCCATAGCTACCCTCAAAGAACCGATCGAAATCCGCCCATTACCTGGTCTACCGATTATTCGTGACTTGATTGTCGATATGTCGCAGTTCTTTAAACAATATCATTCAATAAAACCTTATCTGATCAATCATGATCCCCCTCCTGAAACCGAACGACTACAATCACCAAGCGAAAGAGCAGAATTAGATGGTGTTTATGAATGTATTTTATGTGCTTGTTGTTCGACTTCATGTCCTTCCTTCTGGTGGAATCCTGATAAATTTGTAGGACCTGCAGGCCTCCTACAAGCTTATCGCTTTCTCGCCGACAATCGAGATCAAGCCACCGCTGAACGACTTGATTACCTTGAAGATCCCTATCGCTTGTTTCGCTGTCATTCCATTATGAATTGTGTTGATGTTTGCCCAAAAGGACTTAATCCAACCGATGCGATAGGAAAAATCAAAAGTATGATGCTCAATAAAATAGTATGAATAAGCGTATTGAGCGAATACGCTGGCGTTGCCGAAGAGGTTTGCTCGAGCTCGATCTACTACTACAACAATTTCTGGAGAAATACGATTCTCAATTAAATGAGCAACAAATAAGCCAGTTTGAATCACTGTTGTCACTTTCAGATAAAGATCTGTTGGCTATAATCTGCTCAGAACTTGAAACAATTGATAAACACTTAAAACCACTTATACGGCTCATTCAGCAAAGTTAATTGATCGAGTCTTTAAAAGCGCAAAATAGTTAATAAATCAAACGAGATCGTTTCTCAACCCAAAGTGAAGGAGAAAACAAATATGACTGAACAACGCAAAGCAACCTTACGACTTGGTGAGAATACAGAACCCATCGAGTTTCCGATCTTATCTGGCAGCATGGGGCCCGATACGATTGATATACGCACACTGTATGCTAAAACCGGTTTGTTCACTTATGACCCTGGTTTTCTATCAACCGCGAGTACTAAATCGAACATTACCTTTATCGATGGCGACAAAGGAATACTGCTCTATCGAGGTTATCCGATTGAGCAACTTGCAGCGCGCTGCGATTTTATGGAAGTATGTCACTTACTTCTGACAGGCGAACTACCTACAGATGTTCAAAAGCAGCATTTTGTGAGCACCATAAAATCCCACACCATGCTACATGAGCAATTAGTCCGATTCTACACAGGATTTCGGAGAGATGCCCATCCCATGGCTGTAATGGTCGGTGTAGTCGGTGCTTTATCCGCTTTTTATCATGAGGCAATGGATATTTCTGATGTGTTGCATCGCGAGCAATCGGCATTTCGTTTAATCGCCAAGCTACCAACCATTGCGGCTATGGCATATAAATATAATATCGGCCAACCTTTTATCTACCCACGCAACGATCTTAGCTATG
>CAZIDT010000013.1:0-12468 GCA_964537855.1 uncultured Nitrosomonas sp. | reverse complement strand
CCTTAAGATTAGAGAATTCGATCAATCGTGCCGCAAAGTCCCCCATTGGATTTCGAAAAACAGAACCTGCATTAGGGTAATTAAGAGGTTGGGTTGCAATCCGTGCGGTTAATAGTTGCTTAATTTTTTGTTTGGAAACGCTACCGTCACCTCTAATCAATCTAAACCAAGCACCAACAAACCACTCTTCATTTACTTTATTTTCAGCACCCGACTTTCTGACTACAGAACGATATCCAATTCGATAATCATCAGCATTTCTTTCTATGATATTTCCCGAGCGATCCATAACTTGAACGCGCTCCACGATATTCCAGGTTTCACCACCATAGCATCCAGCATTCATCGCAAGCGCTCCTCCCACTGTACCTGGGATCCCTGCTAAAAATTCTGATCCCACTAAATTACTCATGCTGGCAAATCGTGCCAATTTAGCACAAGGTACGCCAGCTCCTGCAAAAATGCTCCCCTCAATATCATCCACGTAACTAATAAACAAATCATTTAATCTTGCGTGTAAACCTACAATTACGCCATTAAAACCACCATCACGAACCAGTAGATTACTTCCCAAACCAATCATATATAGCGCTATTTTTCCTGGAAGCAACGACAAGAATCGTGATAAATCTTCACGATCATGGGGAACATAAAAATACCTTGCAGTACCACCGGCTCTCCATGAAACATGCTTTTCCATTGGTTCATTGATTCTCAGCTGACCTCTTAATTGATCCAAATCGACAATACTCTGATCAATCGAACTGTTAAAATCAAACGAGTCCATAACCGCTGCGCTCAATTGCATTTAATTCTCTTACCAAAGTTCTCAGAAGGATTTATTTCTCGATTATCCAATCGCAACCAACTTTTTTGTAGCTTGTGACACCCTTGCGGCAACCTTCCCAATTGAACCTGCTCCCATAATAAGCACAATATCTCCATTTTCAACGATTCCATGAATTACACTTGATAATTCATCCGGTATCTCCACATAGATAGGCTCTAATTTTCCTAAAACACGAATCGCCCGCGTTAATGATTTACTATCTGCCGCAACAATCGGCTCTTCACCTGCTGCATAAACTTCAGTGAGCAACAATATATCTGCTGTAGATAGCACTTTAACAAAATCCTCAAACACATCGCGTGTTCGAGTATAGCGATGCGGCTGAAATGCTAATACGAGACGCTTCCCAGGAAAAGCGCCTCGAACAGCTGAAATTGTTGCAGCAATTTCGGCCGGATGATGACCATAATCATCAATTAATGTAAAACTTCCTTTACCCGGAATTTTAATATCGCCATAACGTTGGAATCGGCGCTCAACTCCCCCAAAAGTTGCAAGTGCACGAATCAAGGCGACATCAGGCACCCCTATTTCGTTAGCAACAGCAATCGCAGCAAGCGCATTCTGCACATTATGAAGACCTGGCAAATTCAGTGTAATATCAAGCTGCCGAGCGGTCCCATTAACACCAATTTTCACCCTAAAATACATTCTGCCATTGTCGTGTTGAATATCCGAAGCACTAACTTGTGCATCTTGCGATAAACCGTAAGTTGTAATCGGTTTCGTAATATTTGGAAGAATTTCACGAATGTGTTGATCGTCGATACATAGAACAGCCATGCCATAGAAAGGGAGGTGCTCAATAAACTCCACAAACGTTTGCTTGAGCCTTGCAAAATCATGCCCATACGTTGACATATGATCCGCATCAATATTCGTTACAACTGTTAAGATAGGTTGTAAATATAAAAATGAGGCATCAGATTCATCTGCTTCCACAACAATAAACTCACCACCACCCAGCTTAGCATGGCTTCCTGCTGCCTCAAGCTTTCCACCGATGACAAAGGTAGGATCATATCCCGCTTCTGCCAGAATACTCGCAACCAAGCTCGTGGTCGTTGTTTTTCCATGTGTTCCTGCAATGGCTATTCCTTGCCGTAACCGCAGTAACTCTGCAAGCATCATTGCTCTCGGTACAATGGGAATATGGTGCTCGCGAGCTGCAATAATTTCTGGATTATCTGATTTAACAGCAGTTGAGGTTACCACCACATCAGCATTTGACACATTGTCTTTAGCGTGACCAGAGTAAATTGAAGCGCCTAATTTCTGCAAACGCTCGGTTGTCATATTTTCCGTTAAATCCGAGCCGCTTACTTTATATCCTAAATTAATTAACACTTCAGCAATACCGCCCATACCGGCACCACCAATTCCAACAAAGTGAACAGATTTAACCTTATGTTTCATAGTGCGATTTCTCCATTACAACACATACTTGAGCAACTTGTTCCGCAGAATCCAAATTTGCCAATTTACGGGCAATTTTAGCCATCTCAAGTAACTTTGCTCGGTTCAATTCCATGATTTTGTTGGCTAGATTATCAGGACTCAACGCATGCTGCGGTAACAATACTGCAGCACCAGGTTTAGCCAGATATTCAGCATTAGCCGTTTGGTGATCATCAACTGCGTAAGGAAAGGGTATTAAGATACTAGCAACGCCAGCTGCTGCCAATTCAGTAATCGTTAACGCGCCGGCTCGACAAATAACCAAATCACACTCAGCATAACTGGTCGCCATATCATCAATAAAATCGATTAATTGACCTTCGACACCGTGTTGACGATAATTTTCTCTCAATTCATCAATATGCTGCTTACCTGATTGATGTTTAACAATGGGGCGCTCACTATCAGGTATACGACTGAGTGCTTGGGGTATTACTTTATTTAAAACACTAGCACCTAAACTACCTCCTATCACCAAAATCTTAATAGGGCCGGTTCGATTCAAAAATCGTTGCTCAGGTAATGGTAAATGTGCAATTTCACTACGTACTGGATTTCCAGTAACCATAACTCGTTTATCTTCTTGAGGGAATGTGCCAGGAAAACCTAATAAAATTTTATCAGCCACTTTGGAAAGGACTTTATTCGTAAGTCCAGCAATCGCATTTTGCTCGTGAATAATTAAGGGTTTATTCATGAGAATTGCCATTAATCCGCCTGGGAAAGCTGGATACCCTCCCATTCCTAATACGATACTCGGTTGAATACGCATCAGAATTTTGATACTTTGCCAAAAAGCGAGTATTAACTTTCCTGGTAATAACAGCCAATCCAATACCTTTTTTCTCCTAATACCAGAAAAATCAATGTATTCCATAGGATATCCATATTTAGGCACTAGCGCTGCTTCCATTCCATTTTGCGTACCCAACCATACAACCTTCCAGCCAAGTGAGCGCATATGATCGGCTACAGCTATACCAGGAAAAACATGCCCTCCTGTTCCTCCAGCCATAATCAAAAGTGTAGGTTCCACGTCGACCCTTAACAATAAATGCGCTTCGAGTCCGTCATATCGCAACTCCCCTAATTCTTTGACGATTCTCACTATCAATTCGCAACAAAATTGCTAATGCGATACAGCTCACTACAATGCTACTTCCACCGAAACTCATCAATGGCAGTGTTAATCCTTTTGTTGGCAACACTCCCATATTCACTCCCATATTGATTAGCGCCTGGAGTCCTAGCCAAATTCCGATTCCTTGGGCTACTAAGGCCGAGAAATAATTTTCCAGTGAAGCCGCTAAACGCCCAATTTGATAAGCTCTTATTAATAAGCAAGCGAATAACAACATTACAACCATTACGCCGATAAAACCCAATTCTTCGGCGAGTACTGCCAGTAAAAAATCCGTATGCGCCTCAGGTAAGTAAAATAATTTTTCTACGCTCCCCCCGAGTCCAACGCCGAACCACTCTCCTCGACCAAACGCAATTAATGCATGGCTCAATTGATAGCCTTTCCCAAATGGATCAGCCCAAGGATCCATAAAAGCAATAATACGATCCATCCGGTAGGGCTCAAACAAAACTAGCAACACCAAGCCAGTAAGTAAAACACTGGCCAATCCAGCAAATAGCTTCAGACTCATACCTCCAAGGAACATAATGACCACTGCAATCGCAGTAATGACGACGAAAGCCCCATAATCAGGCTCACGCAATAACAATACGCCTACTATTCCGATAACAAGCCATAGCGGTAAAAAACCTCTTCGAAGATCATTAAGATATACAGATTTACGAACTACATAATCCGACACATAAAGAATCATCAACAGCTTCATGAGTTCTGATGGTTGAAAGTTAACTACTACCAGCGATATCCACCGTTGACTACCATTAATTTCACGCCCGATTCCAGGAATCAGTACCAAAATGAGCAGAAAAATCCCACCCAAAAATAAATAGGGAACGAACGTTCGCCACACTCGCGTCGGAATTTGAAACGCAATAGAACCCAATATCAGGCCGACGAGGATATAGCTAGCATGCCTAGTCAGATAATAAAAAGAACCTGCTTCTCCATACTCAGATTCAGCAATTGCGATAGATGCTGAGTAAATCATAATTAGACCGAGACTTATCAGCGCTAATGCCGATCCAATGAGATAATAATCTGATGAGGCTATAAATTTTTGTCGATTAATCGTAGGTTGAGCAATCATAGGCTAGGGTTACTCTCAGCTAATAAAATACCTTTACTTTCTAACTTCCTAACTGCCGCAGTAAAAACCTCTGCTCGGTGAATATAATTCCTAAACATATCAAGACTCGCGCAAGCAGGAGAAAGCAGAACCATATCACCTGGCTCTGCCAATAAAAAACTTAACTGCACCGCGTCTTCCATCGTCGACACATGATGAATCGGTTTGGCAGCTCCTTTAATAGTACGGCTAATTTTCTCTGCGTCACGGCCAAGCAACACCAGCGATCGAACATATTGTTTAATGGGTTCGATTAATGGCGAAAAATCCTGACCTTTCCCATCTCCTCCCGCGATTAACACAATATTTCCTTTCATCCCATTTAATGCAGCAATGGCAGAACCGACATTCGTACTTTTAGAATCATCGTAATAATCAACGCCTTGAATCGTTGCTACTTTCTGCATTCGATGGGGTAGTCCTTTAAATTTACGTAATGCATCGACTAGCGGCTCATATGGCAATCCCACCGAACGACAGAGCGCTAGTGCTGCCAACGCGTTAGCCACATTATGCATACCTGGAATTTGCAGTTCATTTGCTTTTAAAAGCTGTTTTCTCCCTTCAACTAACCATAAAGTAGAACCAGACTCAAGCAAGCCAAAATCGATGTCGCTGCTTGGTTTATTTAAGCCGAAAGTGATTCGTTTTTTATCAGACAATGCCATTGCGAGCACGCTTGGATCATCCCGGTTTAGTATTTGAGTATTATTAGCATTGCTTATGAAAATCCTTGCTTTCGCAGCCGCGTAGTCCTCCAATCCAACATAACGATCAAAATGATCTTCACTAATGTTCAGCACGACCGCACTATCAGGAGAAAGTGTTTGAGTAGTTTCGAGTTGGAAGCTCGATAATTCGAGTACCCAGCAACGCGGCAATATTCCAGAAGAGAGTCGCTGCAGCAGGACATTTAATACAGCAGGTCCGATGTTTCCAGCGACCTCTATATCCCATCCTGCATGTCTCACCATTTCACCAACCATACTTGTTACCGTTGTTTTGCCATTGGAACCAGTAATCGCAAGAATAGTTGGTTTCGGTTGCTTGAGTTGGTTTAGCGCCAATGCAAACAATTCAATATCACCAAATACAGGTAGATTACGTTTGAAAGCTTCTTGTACAATCGGCTCAGCTAGAGGAACCCCGGGACTAATTACGATTACATCAATTTGATTTAATAGATTAGATTCAAAATCACCAAAGAATCTCCTTTGTGGAGGAACAAGATTATCTAAGAAATGTTGATTAGGTGGATTAGAGCGACTATCGGCCAGCGTTAATTGTGCTCCTAGATATGAAAGCCATTTAACCATGGAGATTCCTGTTTCACCGGATCCCAGAACCAGAACCTTTTTTTCATGGAAATTCATCGTAATTTAAGCGTTGAAAGTCCTAATAAAACTAAAATCAAAGTAATAATCCAGAATCGTACAACAACTTGATTCTCCTTCCACCCTTTCAATTCAAAATGATGGTGAATCGGTGCCATACGAAAAATTCTTTTGCCTCTCAGCTTAAAAAAGGCCACCTGTAGCATGACGGATAAAGCTTCTGCAACAAATACCCCTCCCATAATCACCAAAACAATCTCTTGGCGAACAATGACTGTAATAATACCAAGCGCAGCCCCGAGCGATAACGCTCCCACGTCCCCCATAAAAACTTCAGCTGGATATGTGTTAAACCAGAGAAAAGCTAGGCCAGCACCTGCCAATGCACCACAAAAAACCGCTAGCTCGCCAACATTCTGGATATAGGGAATCCCCAGATACTTGGCAAAAACGATATGCCCTGTTACGTAAGCAAAAATAGCTAATGCACCACTGATCATTACCGTTGGCATAATAGCTAAACCATCCAACCCATCTGTTAAATTAACTGCATTGCTCGTTCCTACAATAACTAGATAAGTTAGTATCATAAAACTAACCATACCCAATGGAATTGCTACTTCTTTAAAAAAAGGAACGATCACATTGGTTTGCTCTGGGGTATCAGCAATCCAATAAAGGTATCCTGCAACGCAAAATGCAATTATGGATTGCCAGAAAAATTTAGCCGCAGCTGAAAGGCCTTTAGAATTGCGATGCACGACCTTCCGATAATCATCCACCCACCCAATAACCCCAAAGCCTAGTGTTGTCAGCAGAACGACCCAGATGTAACGATTCGTCAAATCCGCCCATAACAAAATGGTAATAACGATTGACGTTAAAATTAATGCGCCACCCATCGTTGGAGTGCCGGCTTTAATCAAATGCGACTGGGGACCATCTTCACGTATCGATTGCCCGATTTTGTACGCCGTTAATTTACGTATCATTGCAGGCCCTATAACAAACGATATTACCAATGCCGTTAACACAGCCAATACCGTACGTAATGTTATATAGTTGAAAACATTAAAAGCACGAACATCTTGTGCAATCCATTGAGCAATGAGTAACAGCATTATTATCCTTTAGGTGATCCCGATCTCGATCACGCGTATTTAATCTTTGTTAAATAATTACTAATCAGTCACACTTCAAATCGTTGAATGACCCGTTCCATTTTCATAAAACGAGAACCCTTAACCAACATTGTGACATTGCGATCCAATAATTTCTCAGCTTCTCCAAGCAGTTCATCGATATTAGAAAAATGCAGAGCTCCCTTACCGAATCCCACTGCTGCATTAACACTTAGCTCACCCAGTGTAAGTAATATTTCGATACCTGCCCGGCTCGCTGCTTCGCCAATTTTTCGATGAAGCTCAGCTCCCTCAATACCAAGCTCTCCCATATCTCCCAATACAAGTATTTTTCTTCCTGGCAGATTAGCTAAAACTGAAAGTGCTGCGCCCACGGATGCGGGGTTCGCATTATAGGTATCATCAATTAAAGTTGCTTCATGCAATCCATTTTTTTTCTGCATGCGGCCCTTGACACCAGCAAATGCTGACAATCCCTCAGCAATAACTGACTCATTGATTCCAGCACCTACTGCCACAGCAGCCGCAGCCAAAGCATTCATTACGTTATGCTGGCCGAGTACTTGCAACCCAATTTCGCTTTCTCCCCTTGGAAGTTTCAGAATCCACTTGTTATTCGATGCTAGAAAATGGCAATCCGCACGCACTTGAGCCTTTGGATTCAAGCCAAAGCTTATTACTCGACGCCCACCAGCCAATTGATACCATAAGTTTGCATAATCATCATCCGCATTAATGATGGCCACGCCCGATTCACTCAACCCTTGGAAAATTTCTCCTTTCGCGTGTGCAACTGACTCAATCGAACCCAGCCCCTCAATATGTGCCGCGCCCGCATTGGTAATCACTGCAATATCCGGCTTTGCCAATTGCGTCAGATAAGCAATTTCGCCTGCATGATTCATCCCCATCTCTACTACTGCATAAGCATGCTGCTGCCTGATTCTTAATAAAGTAAGAGGAACGCCAATATCATTATTAAGATTACCGGTTGTGGCCAAAACCTTATCAACAGGGAAACTGATCGTAGAATTTAATTGATGGAAAACTGCCTTAGTAAAAATGGATGCAATCATTTCTTTGACAGTCGTCTTCCCATTACTTCCTGTCACAGCCACTAACGGTAATGAAAACCGATCGCGCCATCGAGACGCTAACTGCCCTAGTGCTGACCGAGTATCAGCAACTTGTATCCAGCCAAAACACTGTGGTGATTTTATGTTTTGAATATTTTTTGAAATCAGCGCGGCAACAGCACCATGTTTGATTGTATCGCCAATATAATCATGTCCATCAAATCGATCGCCCGCTAATGCCACAAACAAATCACCTGCTTTAATCTGACGGCTATCGGTACTTACATCACTAAACACGAGATCATCACCATACCAATGAGTATTCAGCATGCTAGCAGCCTCTTGAACGGTCATCATCTGCGTGCTCGCATTTTCATATTCGCTAAATCATGTAGTACTTGTTGCGTGACTTCACGATCATCAAATGGCAATCGTCTCCCTTTAATCTCTTGGTAGGCTTCAGCGCCCTTTCCAGCAATCAGCACAATATCGTTTTTATGTGCATTATGAATAGCTTGATAAATTGCAGAAGTACGATCTTCTTCGATTATATAGTTTTGATGTCGAGTACCCGCCACGATCTCATTGATAATATCGCGGGGCTCTTCACTACGCGGATTATCGCTGGTAATGATAACCTCATCTGCCAAACGCGTTACGATATCCCCAGTAATAGGCCTCTTACCACGATCCCGATCTCCACCACATCCAAATACACAGATTAATCTTGCTTTTCTCGAATGAGGCTTCTGTTTCAAATGACTACTCATTAAGGTTTCACGGAGTCCAGTTAGCACTTTTTCAAGAGCATCTGGTGTATGCGCATAATCTATAATTACAGTCGGTTGAGTCCCCCCACCAAACTTTTCCATTCTACCTGAAACAGGTTTTACTCGTGACACAGCTGAAACCGCATCCTGCAAATTAACACCACTTGCAATAAGTGAAGCAATAACTGCTAAAAGATTATTGGCATTAAATCGATTGAGTAATGTAGTTTTTATATGCGCTTTCTCGCACCCAAATTCAACATCAAATTCCAGACCGTGAATACTTGCTTGTAAATTACTACCGCTAAGCAATCTCAGATTATTTTGACTTGGCGGCAAATCGATTGATTGGTTAAAACCATAACCAATAATTTGGAGATCTTTCTTTCTGATCTGTTGAACGAGCTCAACTCCAAAAACATCATCTAGGTTTAATACTGCATAATTAAGATTCGGCCAGAGAAATAACTTGGCTTTTGCCGCAGCATACTCATCCATATTTTTATGATAGTCCAAGTGATCTCGGGATAAATTGGTGAGCACAGCTACCGCGAACTTGCAACCATTCACACGTCCTTGAACAAGACCATGAGAGGACACCTCAATTGCTAAATTTTGCGCGCCTTCTTGTAAATAACTTGCTAGAGTTTCCTGCAACAAAACGGCATCAGGCGTTGTATTGGTAGTAGATGTTAGATCTTGCAAAAAACCATTTCCTAAAGTTCCAATAATCGCTGTTTTTTTTCCTAAGATCGTCATCGCCTCAGCATACCAATGACTGCAAGATGTTTTTCCATTGGTTCCAGTGAAGCCAACCAACCACAAATGATGTGAGGGATTTCCATACACCTGACTCGCGATCAATCCCACCTTTTCTTTGAGACCAAGCACTGCATAATTTGGAATAGCCCATTCCGGATTCCATGAAAATTGTTGCTTTTCCCAAATCACTGCATTTGCACCCGCAGCAATCGCTTTAGCAATATCGGAGCGCGCATCGTAACGATTTCCTGCGTATGCAATAAAAGTATCTCCTACTTTCAGGTCGCGATGATTAGTTACTAAGCGTTTAATTGGAACCTTGAGTTCATCAAGGATACGGCTTACAAGAGGCTCTTCCGATTTCCATGAGATTGAGGTACTCATCCTTCCTCCTTAGATCCCACCGGTAAAGGTGAGCTCACTATATTTCCAGGAGCATCACGAGGAACATTGAGTTGCCATAAAGCAGCTGCCATTACTTCACTGAATAAGGGAGCAGCAACAGCACCCCCAAAATATTGGCCAGCGGATGGTTCATCGATCATTACTGCAACCACCAATCTTGGATTAGATACCGGCGCATAGCCAGCAAACGTCGAAATGTAACGATCTGCAGCGTAGCCCTTTTTATTTTCTAGACGTTTATGGGCAGTACCTGTTTTACCAGCTACCCGATAACCACTAACTTGCGCTTTCAAACCCGTTCCTTTTGTTTGTACTGCGGCCTCAAGCATACTGCTCATCGCATTTGCCGTTTCAGTAGATAAAACTCGCTGCCCAAATACTGAAGAATGCCTTTTAAGCAATGATATTGGTTTTAATTCTCCTCCCGATGCAAAAATAGTGTAGGCGCGAGCAAGTTGCATTAAATTCACTGAAATACCGTGACCGTAGGACATTGTGACCTGCTCAATGGGTTTCCATTTATGATAGGGACGCAGCACTCCATTTACCTCGCCAGGAAATCCAGATCCCGTTGAAGTACCAAAGCCAGATTGATTAAGCATTTCCCAGAATGTCTTGGGTGGCAGCATTAATGCAATTTTTGCAGTACCTACATTACTTGACTCCTGAATCACTTGCGATACGGTTAATGCCCCCTTATTTCGGACATCACGAATCGTTGCTTTCCCCACTTTAAGAAAGCCAGGCGCCGTTTCCAGTAGCGATGTCGGTTTGATTTTTCCGGCTTCCATTGCAATGGATACTGCAAAGGGTTTCAAAGTTGATCCGGGCTCGAATGTATCGACAAATGCGCGATTACGTAAGCTTTCCTTACGAATCGTAGAACGCTGGTTAGGATTATAAGTAGGATAGTTAGCTAGCGCTAATACTTCACCGGTTTGTGCGTCCAGTATAATCACACTGCCCGCTTTGGCACGATGCGATTCTACTGCTTGCTTTAATTCCCGATGCGCAAGATATTGAATTTTACTGTCAATCGATAAAACTAAATTTTGACCAGGTTGAGGTGATCGAATTCTTTCCACATTTTCCACAACTCGACCGATCCGATCTTTAATGACACGCCTGCTACCATGCTTTCCTGTCAAAATTTCTTCCCAACCCAACTCAACCCCTTCCTGCCCTTTTCCATCGATATCGGTAAAACCCAAAACATGAGCTGCCATTTCACCCGTCGGATAATATCGATAAAATTCTCTCTTGAGATAAAGGCCTTTAATGTTCAGATCCGCTACATTCTCTGCAGTCTCGGGAGGCAGTTGGCGTTTCAAATAAACAAAACGTTTATCTTTATCTGAAATTCGTTTATGAATTTCTGCAGCATCAACTTCTAATAGTTGTGCCAATTTTATTAACTGGTCAGGAGTTACATTAAGCTGCTGAGGATCAACCCATACAGATTTTACTGGCGCACTAATCGCTAAAATTTCACCATTACGGTCAGTAATTCTTCCGCGCTGGGCATTTAACTCTACGACTCGACTATACCTCGACTCTCCTTGCTGCTTTAAAAAATCTTTATTTAAACTTTGGAGATAGATTGCACGGCCAGATAGACCCATTAATCCCAATAAAAGCACAATGATCAGAAATCTTGAACGCCAAACTGGTAGATAAATTGCTGTGGTAGCCGTTTGATATCTCATCATTAATCACCCATTGATTGGCTTAGCTCAATTTACAACATGATTAGGCGAAATAACCGTAATATGGTTCGATGAAGGTGCAATCATATTGAGTTTACTTTTGGCAATTTTCTCAATATAACCAGGCATTGCCCATGTGCGCTGCTCGATCAACAATTGGCTACGCTCGATCGCAAGCTGATCAGTTAAGTTTTGTTCTTTCTCAAGTGAAATAACAAGCTTTCTTGTCTCATGCTGGGCTGTCACGACTGCCAGTCCCGAAAAAATCAGTATCAATACCAGCAAAATGTTTAACTTAATCATTTCACCTCCTATTCAATTTAATTTTTCCGCAACGCGCATAACGGCACTTCGAGCACGTGGGTTTCTTGCAATCTCAGTATTTGTAGGCTTTATGGCATCGCCTATCAATAACACTTCTGGATGAACCAAATCTTGAACTTCTTTAGTAGTCAACGGGATCTTTCTAGGCAAAATTCCTTCTGGATGAGCTTTTGCTCGCATAAAACGTTTCACGATCCTGTCTTCTAATGAATGAAAACTAATCACCACCAACCTTCCCTTAGGATTCAGCAGCTCAACACATTGCGGCAATACTAACGAAAGTTCCTCAAGTTCCTGATTGAGATGAATCCTAATTACCTGAAAGGTGCGTGTCGCCGGATGCTGCTTACCCCCATGCCAATACCCACCCG
>CAZIDT010000012.1:0-12930 GCA_964537855.1 uncultured Nitrosomonas sp. | reverse complement strand
CCTAGATTGGATGTTACGTTGCATGTAATCAAACAATATCATGAAAGACTTGCATGTTCACAATAGCTTATAAGTAGTTCCGCGATATAAAAAAACATTTGCAGAATAAAGCATATTAAAGACAAGAATTACTGTTTTAAACTATAAAAGAATATCAACAAAAATCACACATTAGTCATTATTCAGAATAAACTTAACTTGAATTACCGTCATGAAGCTAAGCTATTCCAATCTTAATCGCTAGTCAGTTTATTGCATACTTACAGTAAAACTATTCGGTTGTGAAACATAAGCTTTATTGACGGTGAAAGTGGATTTATTTCAGCTCGTCGTATGTATTTGTATGTATTTTTACAGCCAGATTAATTTTTACCTTTAAATATTGTTTTAACGAATCAAAATTTAAGGACTATTTTGAGTGATACTAATCTAGAATGGACTGATTTGGCGTCATTAGAGCCAGAAGTTCGTCAACAGATTTTAAATCAGGTCGAGCACTTAATACAAAATCACCCAGACGCTAATATGGATCATGATCCCCATTGGCTTTCAGCAAAATGCGGAAATGATAAATCTTACAAACTATTAATATGTATCGCACCAGATAATAGCTTGGTCGGCTACGCACCCTTTTTCATTCACCCATCGGCACTGAGCTTCCAGTTATTCGGAATTTCCGTATTTGATTATCGAATACGTCGTTATTGTATTACTGCAACCCCGCTACCAGCAAAACACTGTGAGAACCCTCAAGTTTTGCTAGAAACGCTATTTATAAAATTACGTGGAATGATTACTCATCGTGATAGTTTGTTTGGTTTAGGCGTTGAGAAATCTTCTATTTTTGGCAAATTTATTCTAGAAAATCGTGTGCTTTACAAGAATTATCAGATTTTGCCGTATGGTCAGTCATATTTGAGGCGCCTGATTTTATTACCTAAAGACTTTGAGGTCTATTTAAAAGAACTAGGTAATAGCACTCGCTATGAAATGAGGCGAGCATTACGTTTATTAGAAAGGAATAATGAAGCCGCCACATCTTATCGCATATTTACGAAGCCTGAAGAAGTAGTAGAACTTTCAAGGTGTTTACAACAAGTTTCAACCAAAACATATCAACATCAGTTACTTAATATAGGGCTAAGCGATAACGCGGACACTCGACACACATTGGAGCTTGCAGCAAGAAAGGGTTGGCTAAGAAGTTTGATATTATTTAGCAACAATGACCCCATCGCGTTCCAACATGGGTTTCTCTACAACAAATGTTTCTATTTAACCCATATTGGTTACGATCCAGCATGGGCGAAATGGTCTGTTGGTACAATCACCCACGCATACTTAATTCAAAATTTAATCGAAATTGGCGCAGAAAAATTTGATTTTTTATATGGAGACAACGGAAGCAAAGCGAGATTGAGCAACGATCAACGCGAAGAGCAGAATTTTTATATTGTTCCCCGCAAATTTCCACTTTCTGCAATCGCATTATTGCTCCGATTTTTTAATTTTGTTATGGATGGCGTAGGAAGCACAATTGAGAAATTCGGTATCAAAACATTGATTCGCCGTTTTCTTAGACGTCGAGCCACATCTTCCCCAGATAAGAAATAATAAATTTAATCCAATAATATAAACTAGATCGGAAGCGACACGCTGAGATGAATATGTTCCATAGCTGGTTAAGTTAATGTTTCATAATGTTCAAGCCTAAATTCCATCGTTACTCGATTAAGTGAATCAATTTCTATAAGTTTTATCATGACCATATCAAATACAGAAATAACAACCTGGAAGTTAGTTCCAGCTTGTTCACAAGACAATATTGATTTAGAAGCATATAAGAAAAAAATGCTACTGGATCAAGACCCCCGCTGGTTGGAGACTTTTGTCACTAGCAATGATAAACAATTAGCAAGATTTATCCTTGAGCAATCTGGCGTAATAATCGCGAGTGCCACTTTTTTTGTACATCCTTCAGCACTACGCATTGCGATTAGTGATTGGACAATATTTAGCCTACCTGTAAAGCGCTATACATCATTTGCCGAGATCTGGTTCGATCCAACTATTGACTCGGATAAGCCTTCATATTTATTAGCGTTATTTAAACAGCTACGAAAAGAATTGTCAGTCAATGAAGTTATTTTTTTGCAATCTGTCGTTAGCAATTCTGCATTATCGACTGCATTGATTGAGAAATCATCATTAGACACGAGCTATCATGTTCTCAACTATGGGGAGCAATATAAGCATCGCTATATTGATTTTAGTGGCGATTACAATCACTATTTGAGCCAATTAAGCTCGGCCACACGAAGCGATCTCAAACGTACTCAAAAAAGGTTTGTTTCCGCTGTAAATGGTCAATATAAAACGATTTGCTACCAATCTCCTGAAGAAGTAGGCGCATTTTTAGACGCAGCAATGGCTGTATCTGCGCTAACTTATCAATTCCAATTATTAGGTGCGGGGCTACGCGATCGCAATGTTCTTGAGAATCGTTTTTTAACAACCGCAAAACTTGGGTGGTTTCGTAGCTATGTTTTGTTTGTTGATCAAAAACCGGTTGCATTTCAAGTTGGCCACTTATATCAAGATTGTTATTACGCTCAAGAAATTGGATACGATCCAGATTCTGCGAAACTACAAGTAGGAATTTTCCTGCATACTGAAATTATTTCTAATTTGCTTGCAACCCCTGGTTTAGTTAAGCGTTTTGATTTTGGGAATGATGACAATACCCACAAACAAAGACTCAGCAATGCCGAAGCAATCGAAAGATATGTTTATCTTATTCCTCGTCATTGGCGAAATGATATCTTCGTGTTTACAATGAAAACAACGAATCAATTATCAACGAGCGTAGGCCGCCTACTTAACAAATATGGATTACGTAAGCGTGTTCGGCAACTGCTGTGGAAATTAGGTGTAATGAAGTAGCAACCATCCATTATCGCTACTTGGTTAGCCAAATATTTTGACTGATGCGAAAAATATTAATTCAGTGCTTAGAATCAGTTGGCCTTAAAGCGCTACTCAGTGAAATTTATTTTAATTTCCAAACTATCGGCATCAAGAAGGTAAAACCACAAATCATAAGATCTTTGCCACATGACCCAACTGCCTTTACCCAGGGACTCGTCTATTACAACCATACGCTTTATGAAAGCACTGGTTTAGTCGGAAAATCTCGGCTTCGATGCCTTGACCCTGATAATGGAAACCTAATTAAAGAAGTTGGAATAGAAGGAGAATGGTGCGAAGGTATCGCAATCGATAATAATCGTTTGATACAACTTACATACACTTCTGGACGCGCTATTGTTTATGATATTTACAGCCTAAAACCCTATCAAGAATTTTCATATACGGGGGAAGGTTGGGGTTTAGCGCGCTGTGGTAATTCATTTCTGATGAGCAATGGGACAAATAGACTGATCTATCGTGATGAGCATTTCAAAATTATCTCTGAACTACCTATCTCGATTAATTACCGTAAACTAAACCGAATCAACGATATCGAGTGCGTCGGCGATAAAATTTTTGCAAATGTTCTTTTCGAAAATTGTATCTATGAGATCGATAATAAAACGGGAAAAGTAAAACGCATCATTGATTGTCGCGAGAT
The DNA here is from genome assembly GCA_964537855.1 of uncultured Nitrosomonas sp. GTDB lineage: Bacteria > Pseudomonadota > Gammaproteobacteria > Burkholderiales > Nitrosomonadaceae > Nitrosomonas. Next base: position 9,299 of record CAZIDT010000012.1, on the reverse strand, counting down.
CGTAAAAAATTCTGGGCGACGTAATGCGCAAGATGTGCTTAACGGAATTACGTATGCGCCTTCCACAAAAACCTTTTACATTACGGGAAAATGCTGGCCAACACTTTTCGAGATCCATATTCCAGCATGATGTGACTGATGGAATATTTCTAATTCCTTTTTTCTCCAGCATACTTGGGGTAATTCACGATCATTCAATCTCAACATCAACGATATTAATTAACAAATACGCGGTAATAGCTCTCCTGATGGCATATCCAAAATGCGCCCCCCCCCAAATGCCGTTTGCAAGCTAACCAGACCAGGTCGACCGTTTGTAACCGTACCGATTTGAGCAGCACACTGATCATAGCGCAGCAGAATTTCCAGTGCACGCAATGCATCCTTTGCAGCCACAAAACAAACAAACCTACCTTCGTTGGCAATGTGCAGGGGATCAAATCCGAGCAACTCACAGATACTCTGTACAGCGCTATCAATTGGGATAGACGATTCAATGCAGTCGATTTGAAAACCTGAAGCAATAGCAACTTCATTCAGTACTGCTGCAAGTCCACCCCGCGTTGCATCTCGTAAGCAATGCACTTCGATTCCAGCTTCTAACAAAGCCATCACAGGCTCTGTCAAAGCAGCACAATCACTTTCGATCTGGCTAGAAAAAGCTAAGTTTTCACGCTGCATCAGAACAGCCATGCCATGGCGACCAATATCACCCGATATCAGCACAACATTAGACAATTGTACCTGCGAAGGATTAATTGCTTGCTTGCATTGCAAGACCCCTATCCCAGTTGTATTAATGTAAATTCCATCACCATGGCCGCGTTCCACAACTTTAGTGTCGCCCGTTACGATTTGCACACCAACTGCATCGGCTGCTTGCCGCATGGATTGAATGACACGCCATAGCGTGGTCATCTCAAGCCCTTCCTCAAGAATAAAAGCAACCGAAAGGTAAAGGGGTTTAGCACCACACATTGCCAAATCATTGACTGTACCATTGACTGCCATCATGCCGATGTCGCCACCCGGAAAGAACAGCGGTCTTATCACGAAAGAATCAGTAGTCATCACCAATTTATTCTGCGGAAACTCCAAAACTGCACCATCATGCGGCTGCACCTCAGTAAATAATGTGCGGAACATTGCATCAATGAGTTGATTCATGAGCCGCCCTCCCCCACCATGTGCCATCAACACCTTCGGATGTGTTGTAATTGGTAGTGGGCAAGTCATATCTTCAAATATCGTATCGCTCATACGATTTACTCCCTTCGATATTTATAATAGGCAGTACAAGCGCCTTCACTCGACACCATAGTTGCACCCAACGGGTGGTCGGGCGTACATTGTGCTCCAAATGCTGCACACTCATAGGGCTTCTTCAACCCACGCAGCACTTGCCCACTGATACATTGGGAGGGTTCATTGACTTGAATCGCTTCGAGTCTAAAATGGTATTCGGCATCGAAAGCTTGATATTTTTCTCTCACTCCCCAACCGCTTTGCGGAATCTCACCGATTCCCCGCCATTTGCGTGGCAAGACCTGAAAAACTTCGGCAATAATTTGCTGTGCAGGATGATTGCCTTGTTCAAGCACGGAACGAGTATATTGATTTTCAGCTTGCGCTGACCCTTGCTCGAGTTGTTTGATGCACATATAAAGCCCTTGCAAAATATCCAACGGTTCAAAGCCCGTTACCACAATCGGTACCTGGTATTTCTTTGCTAGATCATCATATTCCTGCATTCCCATGATGGTACACACATGCCCAGCTGCTAGAAATGCCTGAACTTTATTCTGTGGCGATGAAAGAATAGCGCCAATCGCTGGAGGCACTAATACATGTGACACGAGCACAAATAAATTGCGTAAACCCAATTGTTCAGCACGTTTCACCAACATCGCATTTCCCGGTGCTGTAGTTTCGAAACCAATGGCAAAAAAAACAACTTCTCGCTCCGGATTTTTTTCTGCGATCGATAAACAATCCAATGGCGAATAAACAATACGCACATCGCCACCAGCCGCTCTTATCGATTGAAGATCACTGTACGAACCTGGGACCCGCAGCATATCGCCAAACGAACAGAAGATAACATTCGGTTTTGCTGCAATCGCTAGGGCTTTATCGATCGTTTCAAGCGGTGTTACGCATACGGGGCAACCAGGTCCATGTACGAGATTGATGCACGAGGGCAATAAGTCCAGGATACCAAAACGAACGATTGAGTGCGTTTGACCACCACAAATTTCCATGATGGTCCAAGATTGTGTGATTAGGTTGTGGATTGCTTCAGTATATTTTCTGACTGCTTGAGCATCTCGAAACTCATCGACAAATTTCATGGATTTGACTCTCCAATTTCATCTAAGTAAGTAAAAATGCGCTGAGCCTCATCCTGTTGCACAATACTGATTGCGATACCCGCATGAACAAGCACATAATCCCCCACCTTAGCCTGCGGCAAAAAGGCAAGACAAATCGATTTTTCGATGACACCAAACTTCACTTGTGCCATTTTCTCCAAGGGCGTTGCGCCCTCGATGCGTAGAATCTCTCCTGGAACTGCGAGACACACGACTAATTTACCCTCGATGCAGCCATAGCTTGTCCTGCCGCAAGCCCACCATCATTGGGTGGCACACGATGGTGCCAATAGGGCTCAAAACCAGCCTGACGTAATTCAGATACGGTTGTTTCAAGCAATAATTTGTTCTGAAAACACCCACCTGTCAACAAAACTTCTCGTTGACCCTGCAATCGCGCAACTGCAACGATGATGGTCGCAAGCGTGTTGTGGAACTTACGTGCGATCCACGACTTATCTTTCTCTCGTGTGTGTTCATTCAAAATCGCTAGCAACATCGGCCTCCAATCAACAATCTCTTGTTCAAGATGATAAGGATATACTAGTTTATGGTCTGATTGCATTGCTGTAAATTCAACTAACATCGCGGCTTCCCCTTCAAACTGATTCTGATCACATAATCCGAGTAATGCTGCGACTGCATCAAACAGCCTGCCAACACTCGAGGTTTGAGGTGAATTGATATGATGCTGCATCGCTTGCCATAAAAGCTGCTGCATGGCTTCTGAAAAATGCAGACAACTGGGATCGACCTCCAGTGCATAAAGCACTCCCGATGCAGACCTTCGTGGTTCAAGGATCGCAGCATCTCCTCCCGGTAAGGGAAAAGGCAGAAAGTACATCAAGCGCTGATAGCCTGTAGCGTTCATTTGCAAAAACTCCCCCCCCCAAACAGCACCATCCTCGCCATAGCCCGTACCATCCCAGACCACCGCAAAGCAAGGTGCATTGATGCGGTTGTCCACCATACAGGCTAATGCATGTGCATAATGGTGTTGTACTGCCAAACAATTAAACTGCTTAGCTTGCGCAATCTGCGTCGAACGATAATCGGGGTGAGCATCATGAGCAACTCGCTCAGGTAAATTTCGATACAGACCACTAAAAGCTGCAATCGCTTGCTCATGCACTGTAATCGCTTTTAAGGTGGAGAGATCACCAATGTGAGGACTCAGCATCAATTGATTCGCTTGCAGATAAGCTACTGTATTTTTTAGGTGTCCACCCACAGCCAAGATCGGTACTTGCGTCGATTCGTTTAATTCGATTGGCAATGGAGCATAGCCCCGGCTTCTGCGAAGTAGCGTCACTCGATTCGCCATGATGCGTGCAATCGAGTCATCAGCTCGATTTATAATCGGGCGATTATGGACTAGGAAAAAATCTGCACAACCCTGAAGCTGTTCGAGTGCTTCCTGATTATCGATACAAATTGGTTCACTGGCCCGATTACCACTAGTCGCGACGACCGGGCGCTTTAACGCCTGCAACAACAGATAATGCAATGGTGTATAAGGCAACATAACACCAAGATAAGGATTATCAGGCGCCACCCACGATGAAATCGTAGCAACAGGCTTACGTAACACTAAGACAATCGGTGCAGCAGCAGAGCATAACAGCTCTTGCTCTTCAGAAGAAACATAACAATCTTCTTGAATATCCTCCAAAGAAGGATACATCACCGCAAATGGCTTGGCTTTACGGTGCTTGCGCATACGCAAAACCTGTACAGTAGCATCAAGCGTTGCATCAGCAATGAGATGGAATCCTCCCAAACCTTTTAGGCCGACAATCTTCCCTTGTGCAATACGCATGACTGACTGACTCAATGCGCTTTCACCACTTGCTACCTCATTGCCACTTCGATCCCAAAGTGTAAGTTGTGGACCACAATTGGGGCAAGCAATCGGTTGCGCATGGAATCGCCGGCTCAATGGATCATGATATTCACGTCTACATTCTGCACACATCTCAAAAATAGCCATGCTAGTATTCGGACGATCATAAGGCAATGCAGTCGTAATCGTAAAGCGCGGGCCACATTGAGTGCAATTGATGAAGGGATAGCCATAGCGACGATCTGAAGGATCGTTCAATTCCTGGATACAATCATGGCAAATGGCCAGATCCGGCATAATCAATGCTGTGATTTCAGGATTATTGTTACTCGAAAAAATCTTGAATTCGGTTTCAAACTTAGGTGTTAGATCGAACGATTCAATCTGACTGATGCTCGAATTTAGTGGTTTGTGGTCTTGGAGCTGTTTTTCAAAACAAGTAATTTTATCTTTATAACCCTCCACTTCGATGATGAGGCCCGCACTATCATTTCTGACCCACCACTTCAAATCGTGTTCAACCGCCAGGCGATAGACAAAAGGTCGGAATCCAATGCCTTGAACCGCACCTTTTAAAGCATAATGGCGCCGGATTACCTCATTGCGCGTCAAGATCGACACTTTCTAGCAAAATAGACTGTGCATCTGGATCATTTCGATCTTCGAGTTGAATGATTTCAATTTTAGCGCCATCAGCAGGAGTACCTTTTGAAAACTCAATGAAATGCTCTTCAAAATGTTGCGGTGTAATATGCGATAATGCACCGAGCTTGACACGTACCGTAACAATCTTTCGATTATCGTTGCGATTAGAAATTTCACGAATTTTTCGAAACAAATCTGCCATAAGTGAAAATTCATGCACGCTTACTTTCTCCTATTTCATGACTGATTATTTTCGATATGCTATCTTGTAACGCTCTGACTGCTTGCTCTAATCCTGAAGATCGCTGGGTATCTAACTTAAAACTTCCACCTTCAATACCAAAAAAAATTATGTGCTTAGGTAACTTACCTAAAACCCTTGCTAGCTCGACCGCTTCTACCACACCAAATGCATGCGTTGAGTAGTTACGAAACGTATCAGGCAAAGTTTGCTGACGCAAATCAAAATAATAGATGGTTCCTAAATCAGCGCCCGAGGAAACCGCATCAATAAGAATAACTTGCGATCGCCCGTCCCATAAATCGATAAGTGAAGCAGGATCTCCATTATGCTCAATGATTTCTGCACTATTGAAAATTCTTTTCTTTAGCTCATCAACGATAAGGCATCCCAATCCATCATCACCACGGTAACGATTTCCAATACCAATGATGAGTGGCTTTGCACTCATGATCTATTTACGTTCAGTTTTAGGAAATGCGTCGCGCACGATATACAAGGATCGTAATTACGAATCGCCTGCTCAGCATACCACTGCAAGCGCTCATCGGATAACTTCAGATAGCGCGAAACGAACCGCCTTAAATCTTCCTCGATCATTTTCTGATTCTGCGAAGTAGGCGGAATAATGTCACAATCCAAGATGTCACCTTCACTATCGATCTGATAGCGATGATAGAGAATACCCCTTGGAGCTTCCGTTACAGCGTAACCATTTGCTGGTTTGGGTTCGATCTCAACAAATGACGCAACAGGTTCTGTATAGGCATCAATGATGCGCAACGCTTCTTCACACGCATATAGCACTTCAATCGCACGCACAATAATACTCTTGAAGGGATTAAGACAGACACTCTCCAACCCTGCTTGTTCCGCCTCCAACTGAATAGCTTCAGGCAAACGATCAAAATTCAGTGCATAACGCGCCATGGGACCCACATGGTAGGGGCTATGATCCATTTTTAGCACACAGTGTAATGCATTAGTATGTTCAACATGAATTTCCTCAAAATAATCATCAAACTCCGATGCTGAGATACTTAGACCATGGTTTGAAACAATCCGCCCTTCATTCAGGGGATACTCGTTTTCATGGCGTAATGCTATAAACGTATACTGCTGCTCGAAATCTGGAAAATCGAACGATGCAACCCATCGCACGGTTTCAAGTGCATCATCACGCGCTTGCTTTAATGCTGGGAGAATCGATTGCAGTTCTTGTTTACTGGGAGCGCGATAAAAGCCACCCACGCGGATATTGATCGGGTGAATTTCTCTACCACCCACTAGACTCATCAGCATTCCGCCCACTTTCTTTAGTTGTAGTCCTTGCTCAACTTTCTCCGGAAAATCCTTTGCCATATGAATGGCACTCTCATAGCCTAAGAAATCAGGCGCATGCAGCATAAAAATATGCAATGCGTGACTAGAGATCCATTCCCCACAATAGATCAATCGGCGCAAGTCGCGCAAAACACCTCCAATTGTAATACCAAAGGCATTCTCAATAGCATGCACTGCACTCATTTGATAAGCAATCGGACAAATACCGCAGATCCGCGCTGTAATGTCGGGTGCTTCACTATAATTACGTCCCCGCAAAAAACCCTCAAAGAACCGAGGTGGCTCAAAAATTTTGAGCTGAACTTCTTCCAGTTTTTCTCCCTGTATCTTCAGGTACAGTGCGCCTTCCCCTTCCACACGGGCAAGATAATCAACTTTAATGGTCCTGGTTCTTTTCTCTTGCTTCATGTTTACGACTTTCTTCTTTAAAAGCTGGTGCATTTACGTTGAAAGTACGCAGTGAACGTACCCAATCTTTTTGGGGCATTCCTTTCTGTAACAACCAGTCACCCAACGCACTCATATTCGGCGTTTCCATTGGACCAAAGCAACCATAGCAGCCACGATGATAAGAAGGGCAGATTGCGCCACACCCTGCATGCGTGACAGGTCCAAGGCAGGGCTTACCCATCACCATCACACAGGTATTACCCCGCTGTTTACATTCGATGCAGACACTGTAACTTGGAATATTGGGTTTACGTCGATATAGAAACGCATTAATCACTTCCAGTAATTGCTGTTTGTTAATGGGACACCCACGGAGCTCAAAATCGACGTTTACATGCGCTGCAATGGCAGTAGAAGTTGCTAAGGTTTCAATATAGTCCGGATGAGCATAAACAATATCGATGAATTCTTTTACATCTTTGAAATTACGAAGTGCTTGAATTCCACCTGCTGTCGCACACGCGCCAATTGCAACTAAATAGCTCGATTGCGCGCGAATTTGCTGAATCCGCGTCAAATCATGCGGTGTAGTAATCGATCCCTCTACTAAGGACAAATCATAGGGGCCTGGCAATACCTCACGGGAAGCTTCAACAAAGTTGGCAATTTGAATGTTATCCGTCAGCGTGAGTAATTCATCTTCACAATCGAGTAGCGATAGCTGACAGCCATCACACGAAGCAAATTTCCAGACTGCGAGTTTTGGTTTCTTTTTTTCGAGCGTTTCCATTAGATATTTTCTCTGGCGATTTGAAATATAAAAAACCAAGCAAAGTAAACCTATACTTCCCGAATTTTAAGTAATTGTTCGACTTTATCAAATGAGAATATCGGCCCATCCTGGCAGATAAAATAAGGACCAAATTGACATCGTCCACAGATCCCTACTGCACATTTCATGTTACGTTCCATCGAAATATAGATCTGATCTGCGCTAAGACCTCGATCCATTAAAGCATAGGCGCTAAAACGCATCATAATTTCTGGACCACAAACAAAAGCAATGGTATTGGTTGAAGAACCCATTTGTTGTTGCAACATATCGGTAACCACTCCTACGTGCCCCAACCATTCCGCCCCCGCACTGTCAACCGTCAGCTCCACCTCGATTTGATGCGCCCATTGACCAAGCTCATCGGAAAATAATACAGCGTCGGGATTGCGTGCGCCATAAAGTAGCGTTATTTTTTTATAATGGTCTCGATATTCCAAAATACGGTAAATAGTCGGTCGCAACGGTGCAAGACCTAGCCCACCCGCTAAAATTACAATCTCTTTTCCTTTAGCTTCAGAAAGTGGCCACTGATTCCCAAAGGGACCACGGACCCCAACGAAATCCCCTTTCTTTAGCTGCTGCAAAGCTGCAGTAACCGATCCCACATTGCGGATGGTGTGCACAAGTAACTCGGGTTGATTAGGGTTACCACTGATGGAAATCGGAACTTCGCCATGCCCAAATACATAAAGCATATTGAATTGACCTGGTACAAAATGAAAGGGAATTTGATCACAGGCCAATGTAAGCGTAAAGCAATCGTGTAATTCTTGCTTTACACTGAGAATTCGAAATGGAATTGGCTCCATTGGATCATTGAGTAAAGCCTAATAGGCATTAGATTGTTTTTTTTGACTGTCCAAAAATATCTAGCATTTGTCTTCGAGCTGCCTGCATTCTCTGTAGCATAATTGCTGAAAAACCTCTTAATAAGTGATAACCCAGCTCATGGTTACTTTCGATGACAGGTAGTAAGCAACTGCCACTTAATTTAACCGCTAATACACTTGTCACTGCTCGAGCATCAAACTGATTACGATAAGGTGGAAACAACCATGAAAAACCAACAATACCGTGTGTAGCAACTTTTGAAACAACGAGCGCTTCCCGACCTGGAAAATGACTCTCGATCGCCACGCTCCCGTTCAGAATAAGATAAAAGCAATCTGCGCTTTCCCCTTCAGTTAATAGCAATTCATTTTGGTTGAAATGTACAACTTCACTACATTTAGCGAGCAAACTGATATGATCATCCTGAAAAGATTGAAAAAAAGGCGATTCCCGTAATAATGATTCAATACTTTTAGCTTCCACCATTTTTTGTTTCTCGCTCAGCTTGTCTGAGAGCTGCTATTTCTTCGGTTAAATCAATCCCAACAGGGCACCATGTAATGCAACGCCCACAGCCAACACAACCTGATGTGCCAAATTGATCAATCCAGCTCCCGAGTTTATGTACTAGCCATTGACGATAACGTGATTGAGTCGACGCACGAATAGAACCACCATGGATATAAGAAAAATCCATCGTAAAACAAGAGTCCCAAGACTGCCATCGTTCAGCATAATTTCCGGTTAAGTCTGTAGTATCTTCAATTTTTGAACAAAAGCAAGTGGGGCAAACCATAG
>CAZIDT010000011.1:9816-12966 GCA_964537855.1 uncultured Nitrosomonas sp. | reverse complement strand
TTATGCCATGGTTAGTTGGAACTGCACTTGTTCATTCTTTGGCTGTTACTGAGAAACGTGGTAGTTTTAAAAGTTGGACAGTTCTATTAGCAATTACGGCGTTCTCCCTGAGCTTATTAGGCACATTCTTGGTGCGTTCTGGTGTGTTAACCTCAGTTCATGCTTTTGCCACAGATCCAGCTCGTGGTATTTTTATTTTGGTTTATTTGGTAGTAATTGTAGGTTTCTCACTGACTTTGTTTGCATGGCGTGCACCTAAAGTAGGATTGGGTGGTGATTTTCAGTTGGTATCACGTGAAACAATGTTATTGACTAACAATGTATTACTGCTTGTGGCTGCTGGAAGCGTCATGCTTGGAACACTTTATCCTCTATTAATGGACGCATTGAATTTAGGAAAAATATCTGTTGGCCCCCCATATTTTGAAACAATATTTGTTCCTTTAATGGCACCCGCCATTTTTCTGATTGGTCTTGGTCCGATTGCTCGTTGGAAGCAGGCGAGTTTGCCATCATTAGTTACACGCTTACGTTGGGCATTTTTGGTTAGTTTGGCTAGTGCCTTAACTATGCCATTTTTGATGAGCGAGTGGAAATTAATGGTTAGTTTCGGTTTGCTTTTAGCATTTTGGATTATTACAAGTATTATTGTGAACATTAAACATCGAATCCAAAATAGTGGACAAGGAAGTTTTATTGCGAGATTAGCTCGTCAATCTTCCAGTTACTATGGAATGCATTGTGCGCATCTCGGTATCGCGGCTTTTATAATAGGCGTGACGATGGTTAATGGATACGAGACTGAGAAAGATGTTCGGATGGAGCTAGGGAATATAGTCTCAATTGGCGGATATACCTTTAAATTTAATGGAACCACAAATAAACCAGGGCCAAACTACAAAGCGACAGTAGGTGATATCGATGTGTTGAAAGGTGATGACGTGGTTCGTAAATTATATCCTGAGAAAAGAACTTACAACGCATCTGGGATGGTTATGACAGAGGCTGCAATAGATACAGGAATCATAAGGGATTTATATATTGCGCTAGGAGAGCCTCTTGATAACGGTGCCTGGGTTGTACGGGTTTATCATAAACCTTTTGTCGTTTGGATATGGCTCGGTTGTATTTTGATGGCGTTTGGAGGGATTCTCGCTATTTCAGATCGTCGCTATCGATTTAATATTATCAAAAAGAAACAATCAGAGAGCCATAACACTGCTAAAGAGGAAATAGTATCGATTCCGAATTCTGCTGATGTTGCAATGAGGTCCGTAATTGTTTCGGAAGGTAAAAATCTATGATGCGCTTCTTGTTGCCGCTTGCAGTATTTATTGTATTGGTGGTTTTTTTAGGAATAGGACTAACACTGAATCCACGTCAGGTTCCTTCTCCACTCATTGATAAACCTGCACCTGTTTTCGAATTACAGCAATTACATGATCCCTCAAAAACATTAGCATCACAAGACAATATGGGTAAAGTTTGGATGCTAAATGTTTGGGCCTCATGGTGTGTGGCTTGTCGAGATGAGCATCCATTATTAGTTCAACTTGCTAAGTTGGGAATAGTTCCAATCTATGGATTGAATTATAAAGATGAGCGTAGTACTGCAATTCAATGGTTGAAGCAATATGGCGATCCGTATACTGTAAGTATTATTGATGCTGATGGAAAAGTTGGGATTAATTATGGAGTATATGGAGTTCCTGAGACTTATGTCATTGATAAGAATGGAATTATTCGCTACAAACATATCGGGCCTGTCACGGTGAAATCATTGGAAGATAAAATTTTACCTTTGATAAAAGAATTGCAAGGTTGAAATAATGAATTATTTAAATAATTATTCTGTATCAAGCTGTCAGATGTCACTTGTTTTAGCGCTAGTATTATTACTTTTTGTACACATGGGTTTTGCTAATGAAGAAGCAACCCCAGTGGCTGAAGACCCTGTTCTAGAAAAGCGATTGGTTGAGCTTTCGGAGAATTTACGCTGTTTAGTTTGCCAAAATGAATCACTTGCTGGTTCTCGAGCTGATTTTGCAAATGATCTGAGGCGGGAAATTCGAGAGCAAATGAAAGCAAATAAAAGTGATGAAGAAATAATCGATTTTCTTGTTGCGCGCTATGGTGATTTCGTTCTCTATAATCCGCCATTTAAGGCAACGACAGTATTGTTATGGCTTGGCCCTGTTTTATTGTTTTCAGGAGCAATCCTTGCTTTGGTTTTATATTTAAGACGTCGTCGGTCGCTAGTATTCGAAGAGCCACAGCAATTATCTGAGAGTCAGCAGCTACAAGCAGAAACCTTAATTAGAAAAATTGAGAAGGAATAGATAGGGATGACTACATTTTGGGTTATTGCAGGTTTTTTTATTGTTGCTGCGTTGATGTTCATTTTACCAACCCTGATTAAGGGTCGGCAGGGAAAAATAACAGCGCTGGAGCGTCAAACAGCTAACATCGCGATTTATCGCGATCAATTAGCTGAATTAGAGGCTGATTTAAGTAACGATGTTTTATCCAAGGAGCAGTACGAAAAGAGTAAGCAAGAACTGCAAAAAAGAATGTTGCAAGATGTTAGTGTATCGGGAGTTGGTTCAGATGTCCGTATATCACCAAATAAAACACGTGGTTTAGTAACCGCAGTTGTAGTAATACTTGCAATTCCATTAACAGCTGTATCTTTATATATGACAATTGGGGATACGCGTGGATTACTACCACAATCGCAGCTTGCAAATGCAACACAATTTCATTCTGAAAATATGGCTGGAATGCCACAGGGGCATGCTGAGATTAACTCGGTTGTTGATAACCTAGTTGCTCGTCTGCAGGATAATCCGGAAGATATCGAAGGGTGGGTTATGTTAGGGAGAACATATGCAATCATGGGGAAATTTCAAGAAGCAAGCGCTACTTATGGTAAGTTAGTCGAAATGATTCCTGACAATGCTCAATTATTGAGTGATTATGCAGATGTGTTAGCTATGACAAATAATGGTAGTTTGATTGGCAGACCTGCGGAACTTATTAATCAGGCGCTTAGTGTTGATCCAGAGTACCCCAAGGCACTTGCTTTAGCTGGAACCGTTGAATTCGAAAAAGAAAATTATGAGCAAGCTGCAAATTATTGGCAGAAATTAT
>CAZIDT010000011.1:3652-9716 GCA_964537855.1 uncultured Nitrosomonas sp. | reverse complement strand
GTTGAATTCGAAAAAGAAAATTATGAGCAAGCTGCAAATTATTGGCAGAAATTATTAGGACTTATACCGCAAGATTCTCAATTGGCGACTTCAGTAAGTAATAGTATTGATCAAGCTAAGTCACTTGCAGTCAAAGGGAAAGAGGGCCAGCCTGTTCAGTTAGCGCAGAATTCAAAAATTACCAGTGATTTACCACATGAAGCAGCGCAAGCAGTCAGTGAAACAGCAGCGGCAGGCGATTCTAACGATCCAGCTAAAATTTCTGGGAAAGTGGCTATAAGTTCTGATTTAATCAATAAAATGTCACCTAACGATGTGTTGTTTGTTTTTGCACGGGCTAAAACAGGACCTAAAATGCCTTTAGCGATTTTAAGATTAAGCGCTAAAGATTTGCCTACTACTTTTTCGCTTGATGATGATATGGCGATGACTCCCACTATGAAAATGTCTAGTTTTCCTGAAGTTGTTATCGGCGCAAGAGTTAGCAAGTCAGGTCAAGCAGTTCCATCAAGTGGCGATTTAGAAGGGTTTAGCCAGCCAGTTAAACTAGGTGCGAAAGATGTCATGATTACAATTGATCAAGTAGTTCCCTAAGCAATTTCTATTAGGTGTTTTAGATGCTAGGTGATCTTATTTTAGATTTTGAACTTGAGTCAACTGGAGATAAAAAATTTAAATTAGAAGATTATCGTGGTAAGAAGTTGATAATTTATTTTTATCCAAAAGATAACACACCGGGTTGCACAACTGAAAGTCAGCAATTCAGTGTTTTATATGAACAATTTAAAACGCTGAATTGTGAGATTGTTGGAGTTTCAAGGGATAGTATTAAATCGCATGAGAATTTTAGAGAAAAGCTTGGTATACCATTCAATTTATTGAGTGATTCAAGCGAAACGATTTGTAATCGATTTGAAGTTATGAAACTGAAAAATATGTATGGAAAACAAGTCCGTGGCATCGAGCGCAGTACTTTTATCATTGATGAGCAAGGTAAATTAATCAAAGAATGGCGCGGAGTTAAAGTACCAGGTCATGTAGATGAGGTTCTAGCATTTATCAGAATGCTTTGAATTAGATCCCATCAGCTTGATAATAAATGCTTAATTGATTCTTTTTCTTCGAGAAGTTCTTGGTAGGTTGCGAGCATTTTAGCTTTAGATCGACTACTAATTTCGAGTCCTTGAACAATCTCATAAATACCATTTCGGCATGTGACTGGAAATCCATAAATGACCTCTTCTGGAATGCCGTAACTACCATCGGAAGGTATTCCCATTGTCACCCAGTCATCTTCTCGAGTTCCAATTAGCCAATCATGCATATGATTAATAATCGCATTGGCCGCACTTGCCGCGCTAGATAATCCCCCTCTCGCTTCAATAATCGCTGTGCCACGATTTTGTACGGTTGGAAGAAAATAATTTTCTACCCATGCATAATCTTTAATAAGGTTAATTATTTTTTCACCCTTAACCTCTGTATGATCAATATCAGGAAACTGAGTTGAAGAATGATTACCCCAGATTATCATTTTCCTAATTTCTGTTACCGGCTGGTTAATTTTTATAGCGACCTGAGATAGTGCTCGATTATGGTCTAGCCGGAGCATCGCTGAAAAGTTATTCATTGGCAACCTGGGCGAATTTTTCATTGCAATATATGCATTCGTATTAGCTGGATTACCAACAACCAGCACTTTTACGTTGCGATCAGCCACTTCATTGAGCGCTTTACCCTGAGCGCTGAATATAATGCTATTAGCAGCCAGGAGATCCTTACGTTCCATCCCTTTCGTTCGTGGTCGAGCGCCAACCAAAATCGCAATATTGACCTTATCGAAAGCGACGAGCGGATCGTCAGTTTTAACAACATTCAGTAAGAGCGGAAACGCACAATCAACAAGTTCCATGATAATTCCATCAAGGAAGCCTTGCGATTCTTTGACATCAAGTAAGTGAAGAATGATCGGTTGATCATGACCAAGCATATCACCAGCAGCTATTCTAAATAATAAACTGTAGCCAATTTGTCCAGCTGCGCCTGTGACTGCAATGCAAACAGGAGGTTTCATACTATCAATTCTTAATTAAATGTATTTCGTATAGTATATCGAAGTATCGTGGTTTAGTCAGGACTCAAAACGATTTCTACCTTAAGCCTTCTGGGTATTATTTTTATTTATAGGATAATCAACTATTGTAATACCACTGATTCAAATATTGTGTTTGATCAATTTTTAACTGGATAATGAGACATAGGTGAAGATTAGGTTATGATAGAGATGGAGCGCATCTAGGTAAAGTTAGTGGTAAATATTGCTTTTATCTAAGAATTGAGTATCACTTGAATTTATGGGCTAATCAAAATCTAAGACCAGATTGCATAATCAGCAATCTGGTCTGCGTAGATGAAGCACTACAGCTAAATGGTTTAATATTTGAGCAACACGTTTATATATAGCTATAAGAAAAAGGACAACAATATCATGATATATACTCACGATCAGGTTTTGCCAAAAGGTACGCATATTGGTGTCTATGAAATTCAAGATACGAAAGAAACTACAGCATTTGATATTACTTACCGTGCTTGGAATCATCATTTGAAAGAGCAAGTCGAGATACTTGAATATTTCCCCCAAAAACTTGCACTACGCGTTAACAGTAGCCAAATTGTCGAATGCAAATCTCTATCAGATAAGGAAAATTATGACTTTGGTTTAAGGGCATTTTTAGATCAAGGTAATGCGCTTATTCACATTGAACATCGGAATATTGCTATCTCTGAAAACATCTTGGAACATAATGGGACAGCTTACTTAATAGCGCATCGTTACGAAGGTAAGCCACTTTCCCGTATATTAGAGCCGTCGACTGTTTTTGGAGAGGCAGAAATCAAATTTATATTGATATCGATTTTGAATGCCTTAAAAAAACTGCATGAATCCAGTTTTATTCATGGAGGGATCCAGCCCGCGTCTGTGTTTTTAAATAAAGATGGTGAGCCAATCTTAATGTGTTTCTCGTCAGCTCGACAGGCTATCGCAAAGCAATTCAGCGAAGATCTTTCTACCTTGATGACTGCGTACACGCCATTAGAACAATATGAGCCTGCAGCAGCAACTGGCCCCGCGACTGATTTCTATTCACTTGGCGCGACGCTATATGAATGTATTACCCACAAGGAACCGATATCTGCACAAAATCGATTAACTGCAATTAATCGAGGAGAGTCTGATCCTCTAATTCCGCTTGCAGAATTACCCGCTATAACATTAGGTGAACCAATTGTTAAAGCAATTGATTGGATGTTGAAGCTTCATTACAGCGATCGGCCTCAATCGGTAGATGAGTTAATAGTCTCAATCAATGCAGTAACCAACAAGAATCAGGTTCCTTCAAACAATAGCGCTGGAGTAGAAGTTAACAATGATTTTGCTAGGCATAAAATTAATAAAAATGGGTTGGGGTTGGCGCTAGGGGTTAGTATTGTGGCGTTGATTATTGCTGGCCTATGGCTTGGCGAGAAAAAATCGGATGTAGTCGATGAAAAGAATAGTGTTAGCGTTGTTGAAACAAGCGAGTTAGCATTGTCGAGCGAACAACAGACTAAGCCTATAGTTGAAGAGCAATTAAGCAAGACATCTTCCGGAGATATTTTCCAGCCATTAGATATTCCTTTGGCGCTTGAAAATCAAATGGTAGAAGATTCTACTGATGTATCACAATTAAAAGATAGTCAGCAAGGAATCACAGCTGGATTGCCAGCTCGTATAGCAGCACAATCTTTAGTGGATGATTTGATTGATAAGGATGCTATCAAATTACATTTGAATGCTGCAGAAAAAGCAATGAGAGCATCCCGTTTTGTAACGCCTGCTAAAGACAATGCATTTAAGCATTATCAAATGGTGCTTGCGATTGATGCACAGAATGATATTGCCCACGCGGGATTAAGGAGAATTGTTGACCGGTATATCCAATTTATAGCTAAAGCGAGACTGGAGGGTCGATTAGCAGATGCGCAGCTTTATTTGAACAGAGCTGAGAGTGTACTCCCTAATGATACGCGATTAGAAAAAATCAGATTAGACCTGGAGGCTGCAGCACCTTGAATTTACATGTTAATAGACTACTGAAGTAACATTACTATTCGATGTAGCTAATGAAGGCTAATTAAATCGATATCATTCTTTAAATGGAGAAGGAATAGTGCATAGGTTAAGTAGAATTGTTGCATTTATTATGTTTTTTTTGCTTTTGATGGTGATCAGTGGGTGTAGTAGTACTGAGGTCGTGCAGCAACCTAATTTGAATGTTTCGATTGGCCAACAGTTTATCGATCTCAAAAAAGCTTATGATTCGGGAGCATTGACGGAGAAAGAATTTCAGCGCCAAAAGGCTCGATTAATTGATAGTATTCGCTAAAAGTAAGGAGAAAATTTACGATGGCAATAAGATTTTCAGCTTTAGTTTTAGTGTTAATTGCTTTAATTACGGGCTGTGCTTTTGGGGGAGATGCATCAGTAAAAGTGCAAGGAACTTCAACGATAACAACGGGACAGGAGTTGCAGGATTTGCAGCGCGCACTTACAGAAAATGCAATCACACAAGAAGAATATGAGGATGCTAAAAAGGCCTTGCTACGCCGCGCTAGATGATTAGCTATTGTCAATATCTCTTTTGGAGAATTGCGGCAAATCATATTCTAGATATGATGATGAATTGATAGTTACCAGTAGAATAACAGGCGCATTCCCTAGTGCTAGAAAGGTTATTCGTGGACAGGCTAGTGATTAAAGTGTATAGTTAACACGCTGCATTTGCTTCTGTTTTTTGTTTGTGATAGTTGGAGTTTATGCGGTTGCGGTAATGTGGGAAGCAGTACCGAAAAAAGAATGGCGCAGCTATTAAAAAATTTTGCGCAATTTTTAAAAATTTATGGAGGGATATATGAATAATAAAGCTGTACAAGCAGTGATTGGCCTAGGGCTGCTCTGTTTTACTGCTTCTGTTGCATTTGCAACAAAGCATGATATTTCAAAATTACCACGTGTCAAACAAACATTGGTTGCACCTCCGTTTGTTCCTGAGCATGATCAAGTTTCTAAAGGTCCTAAAGTTGTTGAAGTAACAATGGAAACCATTGAGAAGCAAATTGAAATTGCTCCTGGCGTTAAATACTGGGCATTGACCTTTAATGGTACAGTTCCTGGTCCGCTCATCGTTGTTCATGAAGGGGATTACGTAGAGTTAACATTAAAAAACCCTAAAACAAGCACGATGGCTCATAATGTTGATTTCCACGCTGCGACCGGTGCGTTAGGTGGTGCTCAATTAACATTGGTTCAACCAGGTGAAGAAGTAGTATTGCGTTGGAAAGCGCTTAAAAATGGCGTGTTTGTTTATCACTGCGCACCAGGTGGAACGATGATTCCATTCCACGTGATTTCTGGCATGAGTGGTGCGATTATGGTTTTACCTAAAGATGGTCTAAAAGATCATAAAGGTAAATCAGTTAAATACGATCGTGCTTACTATATTGGCGAGCAAGATTTCTATGTACCTAAAGGCGCTGATGGAAAATACAAATCATATGATCAACCTGCTGCAGGTATGGCCGATATCCTAGAAGTTGCTAAAGGCCTTATTCCTAGCCACGTAGTGTTTAATGGTGCTGTTGGAGCCATAACCGGTGACAATGCATTGAAAGCTAAAGTGGGCGAGAAAGTATTATTTATCCACTCACAAGCTAACCGCGATTCACGTCCACACTTAATTGGTGGTCATGGTGACTTAGTATGGCAAGGTGGTTCATTTAATGATCCTCCAATTACCAACCAAGAAACATGGTTTGTACCTGGTGGAGCGGCTGTTGCAGCACTCTATGACTTTAAAATGCCTGGTCTCTATGTTTACTTAAGCCACAACTTAATTGAAGCTGTATTGCTCGGAGCGGCAGCTCATATGAATGTTGAAGGCGAATGGGATAATGACACCATGGAACAACTGAAAAAACCTGCAAGCTTTAACAAAGATGCAGCGATGGATCATTAATTCAT
>CAZIDT010000011.1:0-3552 GCA_964537855.1 uncultured Nitrosomonas sp. | reverse complement strand
TAATTAACATTGATTCATGGCTTATCAATCCTTATTTTAATTCTTGTGGAAAAATTGATTTTCATGAGGAAAAAGGAGTGGATTGTGTTGCGGCAACCGTGGATGAAATTCTTAGTAATATTAAAGAGAAATATACTCAGTATGAAGTCAAGGAAGAGCCTTTCGTAATTGTCAAGGCGGATGCAGGTACCTATGGTATGGGAATCATGACGGTGAAGAAGGGTGCTGATGTCTATAAGCTTAACCGCAAGCAACGTAATAAGATGGCAAAGATTAAAGAAGGGCTATCTGTTAACCATGTATTGGTGCAAGAAGGGGTTTATACGTTTGAAAGTATCCATCATGCCGTTGCTGAGCCTGTCATTTATATGATTGATCGCTATGTGGTCGGAGGATTCTATCGTGTTCATACCGGTAAAGGTATTGATGAGAACTTGAATGCTCCTGGTATGCATTTTGTTCCATTGGCGTTTGATACTTCGTGTGTACTTCCTAATCATGCAGCGCTTCCTGATTCAGCTCCCAATCGATTCTATGCTTATGGTGTCGTAGCGAGGCTTGCTTTGCTTGCTGCAGCGGTTGAGCTAGAACAACATGCGCCGAAGGTGGGCGCCTGAATATTGCTGGTCTAGCATGAAGCTGGCTTTTATCATTGACCCTTTAGAATCTCTCAAGATCCACAAAGACTCGAGTGTTGCCATGATGCGAGAAGCTCTCGTAAGAGGCCACGATATTTTTGTCATGCAGCAAGGTGACTTAAGTTATGAAAATAAGGTGGTAATGGCTCAAGTTCATAAACTGAGATTGATTGAACCAGAAGTTGATAGTTCGCGCTGGTATGATGAGAGTTCTAAAGCAAGGGTTCCATTAGAATACTTTGATGTGGTGATGATGCGAAAAGACCCGCCTTTCGATATGGAGTATATCTATAGTACTTATTTGCTCGAAATGGCTCAGCAGAAGGGTGTAAGGGTCATTAATCATCCGAGGAGCGTTAGAGACCACAATGAAAAACTCGCAATTACAAAATTCCCTGATTTTATTCCAGCTACGTTAGTAACCAGAAATGAACACCTGATTCGGGAATTTCTGAATCAACATCAAGATATCGTACTGAAACCCCTGGATGGTATGGGAGGCGCAAGTATATTTCGAGTACATAGTACTGATCACAATTTAAGCGTAATTCTTGAAATGATGACGCATTATGGGACACGTACGATTATGGCTCAACGTTTCATTCCAGAAATTGTGTTGGGTGATAAGCGCATTTTGCTGATTGCTGGAAAACCAGTTCCGTATGCGTTAGCCAGAAAACCAAAAGTAGGTGAAATCAGGGGGAATTTAGCTGCAGGCGGAACTGGAGTCGCTCAACCGTTAACGGAGCGAGATCTTGCGATTGCAAATACATTAGGCCCAATCTTAAATAATCTCGGTTTAATGTTAGTTGGGCTCGATGTTATTGGCGATTCATTAACTGAAATTAATGTAACGAGTCCAACGGGAATGCAGGAAATAACCAAGCAAACAGGTTTTAACGTAGCAGGAATGATGATCGATGCGCTTGAGGCGCTAGACTGATTGAATAAGAGTGATCGTATTGATCGCGGCGTATTAAATACTAAACTTATCTTTTAAACGAGTAAGTAAGGTGGGCAAAATGATAAAGACGCAGATCAGGATATAAAGAATTCCAATTGCTAATAGCATTCCCATACTTGCTGTTCCTTGATGTGTAGATAAAATCAAGCTACCAAATCCTGCCATCGTAGTAAGTGCGCTGTAAAATATTGCAGAACCTGTACTCGTTTGTAGCAAGTTTTTTTGGTTTTCGGCAGTATCTAAACTGCGATAAACCATATGGATACTACTATCGATACCAATGCCTAATAAAAGCGGTAATGCAATCACGTTGGCAAAATTAAATGGGATATTGAGAAATGTTGTCGTGGCAACCGTAAATAACGCAGCAAGAAGGAGTGGAAAAAGCGTTATTGCAACAAGTAAAATGTTTTTTCGTAAAAGAATATAGAGCGCTATGGTTACGCCGATTAAAGTTAACATGAATGCGTGGATAAACGCATCGACGACAGCCTCTCCTGCTGCTAGCATGATAGCGGGTGTGCCACTAATTTGTGGCGCATGTTGTTGAACGGATCGGATGAAGCGTTTTAGTGCATCATTATCATTGAGGTTTTCTGCTGGGTAAACAGCAACAAGATAATCACCAGATTCGCTATGCCAGCGCTGACGTAATGAATTTGGTAAGGATTCATCAGTAATAATATTTGCTTCCAGCGCAGTTTGGAGGCGATTGAGAACACCAGGTAACTGACCGATTAGGTCGTTTTGAAGTCCGATCAAGAAGAGTCGAGTTTGTTCGGCAGAATTCGTATGGATAAAGGTAAGCAGTTGATCAATCGAAAAGCTTAATCTTTTCCACGATTCAAGACTTGAGTGATCAGGTTTTTCAATAATTAATTGGTTGAGTTGATGCTTTAAATTTTCCAGTGTTTGGTCAATCTGGGTTAAATCACTGGGTTCAAGATTATCATTTTCAGGATAGCGCTCGGTAAAGAAGGTAGGTCCTAGTGTGAGTGCAATACCTTCAATGATTTGAAGTTTCTCATCCTGCTGATCCGGAATGAAATCAGCGATGCTGACAACTTTATCGACAACAGGTAGGTTAGCTAACCGCGTGGTCAGTTGATTAGCTTCTTCCAGGTTTGCTGTGGTTGCCATTGATAACCAGGGTGAATGCTGCGTATCAGCAAGTAGCTCGCGAAAAGTCAGTACGGCTTCACCCTTAGGGTCGCTGAGGTTCAATAAATTGTAATCAAACCTAATCTGGTTCCATGTGGTGAGTGCAAGTACAAAGGATAGTGTTACTAACGCATAAACCGTTTTAGGCCATTTTTGTGGAAGCGCCAGCCATTGCTGAGTTATTGATCTATTTTTGTGGATTTGAAATTGAATTTTTGAGGGTAGAAAACGTTGTAATGCAGGAATGACAGTTAATGTGATGAATAAGCTGATAAACATACCGGTTCCGGATATGATCCCCAGCTCAGCAATGCCTAGAAAGGTCGTTGGAATAAAAGCGTAGAATCCAATTGCAGTGGTTAGCGCACAAATGAGTAGAGACGGACCAATATCGTTAATGGCTTTTAGTAATATTTCGATGGTGGATTGGTCTGGTTGATTCAATTCATGGTAGCGTAGTATCAAATGAATTGCATAATCTACCGCAAGTCCAATGTAAAGCGCAGCAAAAGCGATTGAGATTAAATTGAGATGGCCGATTGTTGCTGTTGTGAAAGCTGCTGTGATGACTAATCCAAGTAGCAAGCTAAATAGCACGGTAACGATGGCGCCTGCTGATCGTAACGCAACAAAAAGAATGAGTGTAACGATGATGAGCGCAACTAAACCTGCATATTCAGCACCATGCATGGCACTCAGCAACTCTTCATAAGAAAGCGCGACTTCACCGGTAATTCGCAGTTTTGTTAGGAAATTTTTTTCAAGATTGAGAGCCTGGAATGCGGCTCT
>CAZIDT010000010.1:0-13228 GCA_964537855.1 uncultured Nitrosomonas sp. | reverse complement strand
GAACGTTGAAATCGCATAATGGTGGGTATCTAGCCACAACAGCTACGGCTTAGTCGAAAATAACGACTAATACTTAGGAAATTCAGGCGCAATCTTTTTAAGGTAGCTAAACAATTTGATTAATCAGTTTGTCTGTCATGAACACGTAATACTCAACTGTATAATGGCATGTATCACGTTTTCCCTTGTGTTGTCTTGAGTACCAGTGGTTTCTCCCTCTACGTGTATGTTATTCACTTTTACACTTACCCTGGTACTCTCTTTTTTCTTCTCAGAATCCTTCAACGAAAATGAATGATTTAGCTGGCTCTTTCAACCAAGCTAACAACTAAATTCAGTGCCTCCAGATTTATCAAAATAATCGCCAAAGTACGTATTTACCTGTTTCAAGATTGGTGCATTCTTTTCCTAATCCCTAGCAATTCAATAGTCTTGATATGTCTCACATCAATATCGGAGTCATGATTCCCCTGAAACAGGTAACCTAAAACTATCAAAACTTTTTCACTTTTAGTCATTTCATCCAGTAATTACAGGGTTTTCTATTCTTAAAAAATTAACAAAGCTGAAATTGTTCAGACACAAACCAAAGTTAAAGTGCTTATACAGTGCACTGTTTTGATTCGTTTTAACGTGTAACCACTTTACTTTTAGAAAAGGAGAATTTCATGGATTTTGAAAGAACCATGGTAATCATTGCATCCTGCATGTTATTTTCAATTACCTTTACTATGGCAACAAAAAATTCACTTGCTGCATCGGATCACGATTGGAAAAACAATGATCGAGAAAGGGTGAACGAAACTAAAAAAACCAATATTCAATTAGGACCACGCCCCTTCTTTCTGGTTGACGATATGAGTGAAGGTGCCTTGAAAAATAAATTAAAATCGTGCGTCAACAAACCTTCGAAAAAAACTGAATTTTCGATTGGTCACCGTGGCGCCCCCCTTCAGTTCCCTGAGCACACTAAAGAATCCTATTTAGCAGCTGCGCGAATGGGTGCTGGTATTATCGAATGTGATGTGATATTTACACAGGATCGAGAATTAGTCTGTCGCCATTCCCAGTGTGACCTGCACACAACGACTAACATTCTTGCAATTCCAGAACTTGCAGCCAAATGCTCAGTCCCTTTCTCACCCGCAGAAATTGACCCATTGACTGGAGAAATTATTAAACCAGCCTTTGCACAATGCTGTACGAGCGACATCACACTTGCTGAATTTAAAATGCTCAACGGAAAAATGGATGCAAGCAACCCTGCAGCAGCAACTGTTGAAGAATTTTTAGGTGGGACGCCTGCCTGGAGAACTGACCTCTATGCAAGTAAAGGCACCCTACTTACCCACCGAGAAAGTATCGATCTTTTTAAGCAATTAGGTGTAAAAATGACACCCGAGCTCAAAGCACCTAGCGTTCCCATGCCATTTCAAGGTGATTTTACACAACACGATTATGCACAAAAATTGATCGATGAATATAAGCTTTTAGGCGTCAATCCTGAAACCGTTTTTCCTCAATCTTTTAATTTGAGCGATGTACTTTATTGGATTCAGAATGAATCTAAATTTGGAGAACAAGCGGTTTATCTCGATGGGCGGTACGATGATCCTACTTTTGATCCCTCAAACCCTGCTAGCTGGACCCCAAGCATGCCGGAACTCGTCTCGCAAGGTGTTAAAATTATTGCTCCCCCTATGTGGGTATTAGTAACGGTAGAAAATAACCGTATTGTTCCCTCGGCATATGCCAAGGCTGCTAAAGAAGCAGATTTAGGTATCATCACTTGGACGATCGAACGCTCTCCTCCATTGATTAACAATGGCGATTGGTACTACCAAAGCATCGACAGCGTTGTTAATAAAGACGGGGATCAGTATATTTTACTAGACGTACTCACTAAGCAAGTCGGTATCTTGGGAATATTCTCAGATTGGCCAGCAACCGTAACATATTATGCAAACTGTATGGATATAAAATAGACTAACTCGTTAAAAAGGATGGGGAGCCCCATCCTTGTGACCAAATAAATCTGTCACAGAAACATCCAAGACAGTAGAACCCCTATGATTGTGGATACAATATTATCTATTCCGGCATAATCCGGCAATTATTCCGGTGGACATTCCGGCACAATCAGGTATATATTCAGGTATGATGAAAGCCGACACCATCCAAATCACCCCTGAATTACTGGTTTTACTGTCTGAAATAGACGAGTTTAAGGGCGCATGGCTCGCCCTTGGCACTCTGGCGCCGGATCGGTTAAAAGCCCTGCGCCGCATCGCCACGATTGAAAGCATCGGCTCATCTACCCGCATCGAGGGCAGTAAGCTGACCGACCGCGAGATTGAGCGACTGATTGGCAAGTTGGAAATCAAGAAATTTGAGACGCGCGACGAGCAGGAAGTTGCTAGCTATGCCGAGACTATGGAAACAATTTTCCAAGCTTGGCAGGATATTCCCTTTACCGAGAACCATATCAAACAGCTTCACCGTGACCTGCTGCGCTACAGCGAAAAGGATGAACGGCGCCGTGGCGAATACAAGACCTTGCGCAATGACGTGGGAGCCTTTGACGCCGCCGGTAACATGATCGGCATCGTGTTCGAGACCGCTACGCCGTTCGACACGCCGCGCCGCATGACCGAGCTGGTGAAATGGTTGAATGACGCCCGCGAGCTGAAACGCATTCACCCGCTGCTAATCGTCGCTGTGTTCATCGTCACTTTCCTGGAAATTCACCCCTTCCTTGACGGAAATGGCCGCCTGAGTCGAGTTCTCACGACTTTGCTCTTATTGCAGGCCGGATATGCTTATGTGCCGTATTCGTCGCTCGAAAGCGTGATTGAGAACAGCAAGGAAGGGTATTATCTCGCGTTGCGTCAGACCCAAGGCACCATCCGAACCGAGGCCCCAAATTGGCAACCCTGGCTTATGTTTTTCATGCGTGCTTTGCAGCAGCAGAAGCGCCGCCTGGCCGCGAAGGTGGAGCGCGAAAAAAATTCCCTGGCCGTCCTGCCAGAATTGGCCGTCAAAATCCTGGATTACGTTCAAGACCATGGACGCGTCACAACCCGCGACATGGTGCGCGAAACCGGCGCAAGCCCCAACACACTCAAAGCGACCTTCACATCACTGGTTAAAAAAGGCATTCTGGTGCGTCGCGGCGGCGGCCGATCTACCTGGTACGCCCTGCCCTGATATAGAACGAGAGGAACCGGAAACCCATGATCAACCTGTTAGAACGACTGCCCAAGATCGTCGCCGATGGCAAACGCGAAACCAAACAGAATATGGAACGCCTAGACAGCAATTAGCGCCTCGGATTGCAGACCCGCAAGCTAGTTTCCCAATTATACTGGAGCCCGTTCTTCCATATGTTCTTGCCGATCTAAGTAAATACTCTAATTTAGATTGGTACACGAGAATTCTTGTGAGAAAGGATCGTTCAGGACAAATAAAAGCTAGGAAATACCCATTTCTAGAAAATCAAGTAGGCAAGATTCTCTTTCTAACTATGTGCTTGCATATAGAGCTCATGAACAAAAAAGCCTAATCCTTGGGCAAGCTTATCAAGCTCGATGAAAAAATTTCTATTTAAAACAAAATCCCCATGATCGAGTAACGTCGTTAATATCAAATGGCTTCTTTTACCCAACTGCACTAGCCGGTCATGCAAGGCAACGGATTCATGACTTGGGATCACTTGATCATGATACCCATGTATCAGGCTAATTGAAAAATCGATATGAGTGAGCTGTTTATCCAAATCAAACCGAGTTAGCCAATGCTCTCTTCGATCAATTTCATTTAGGGCATTCTGAGTTAGTCTATGCCTAAACGAAGCATCTTCCAATAATCGACAAAAAAGATTCGATGCGTTTTTAGACGCGCACTGCAAGGAATAAGGCAACGATGGTTGTTTTCGCTTGAAACCATTATCCGCCACTGCAATATCAAATAATTGAATCACTTCTGGATTTCGATATGAACTTTGAGAAAGTAGGTTTCGCAGCAGAATAAAGCGTGCATATTGATCGATTTCTCCATGATCCAGGACAAATCGGATTACATTTCTGAAATCCGCAAAGGAACCAATTAAGCACATTGTTTTCACAAAGGATGAAATCTGTGAACACGAAGCAGCCAGCATTGCAACACCACCCGAGTAGGAAGCTGAGAAAATACCTAACTGCCCCTGACTTGGATTTAATGTTGAATGAGTCGCGATTGTCTCAATCAATGCTGCAAATTTATTGATCGTCGATGGGTGAATAATCAGTTGTTCAATATCCGAAACGCACGGAACAATCACTCGAAACCCTAGGTATGAAAGAGCTCTAGCAACATCATCCATTCGCTTATCCCTGTAACCGTGCACCGACAGGCCAGGGAAAGCGATAATGGTACGAGTCGCCTTGTCAGACGGTTCGTATACCAAGGCAAAGTGGGTTTCGTACCGCGTGCTAATAAGCTGTTGCGAGATTTTAATGCTTACTAGCTGAGGCAAATAGCGTCGCAACAGAAACCGATAGCCTAATCGCCGGTAAGAATTCAACTTGCTTCGGTTATGATTAAAAGGGCATTCCCTTATACAGGAACAAGATAATCAGCAAACCGCTTTGCTGCTGCCCCCCAGCTAAATGTTTCTGCCCGTTCACGGGCCTTCTCACGGGGTATCTCGAATGCACTAAGCACAGCCTCTTTTAAATCTGGCAACATAACACCAGCACCGCTATCACCAATCACCTCGAGCGGCCCATCAACTGGGAAGCAAGCCACTGGCGTTCCAGTCGCCATTGATTCAAGTAACACAAGGCCAAACGTATCGGCAGCGCTTGGAAAAACAAATACATCAGCGCTTGCATAAAGCTGAACCAGTTCGTATCTCGGTAAAATACCTAACCAAAGCACGTTGGGATAGCGTTTTTTAAGATCGCTCTCGAGTGGACCTACACCACTAACGACTTTACTACCCGGAATATCCAAATCTAAAAAAGCTTGGATATTTTTTTCATAGGAGATTCGACCGACAAACAGAGAAATCGGCCTGGGAAGTCTACCTAATGCAGGAAATTGCGCTGGTTTTTCATGAAATCGAAATAGCTCGGTATCCACACCATGTGACCATGATTTAAGATTCTGGAATCCACGCTTTTGAAGGCCTTCCAACACTGATTGGGTAGGCACCATTACACCCGAAGAAGGTTGGTGAAAATGTTTGAGCACCTTATACCCCAAAAAAACCGGAACCCCGAGTGATGCCTTAAAAATTTCAGGAAATTTGGTATGAAAAGCTGACGTAAAAAACCAACCTTCATTGAGACATATTGATCGTGCTGCCCAACCGAGCGGGCCTTCCGTTACAATATGAATCGCATCGGGATTAAATTGTAGGAGTAGTTTTTGCAAATTTTTTCGAGGTCGAATTGCAAGATCAATACCGGCATAACCCGGACAAGGCCTTGTATTAAACAAGCCCGGATGAATAATCATGAATTGATGATCAAATTTCTCAAGCTCTGTTACGAGTTCAACCAAAGTCGTTACGACCCCATTGACTTGTGGCTGCCAGGCGTCGGTTATTAAAGCAATCTTCATGCAGGCACCTTTTCGTTATCCTTAATTTTATTTGTTACAATCGGTTTACTAATAGGCAGACAATCTTCTCCTAGTGTGATTTCCACCGTATTGGTTAATTGCAGCGCCTGTTGTGGCCAATGGATCAGCTCGACACGTCCATCAAAATGCTCTACTAACGCAGTTAAGCTTTCAACCCAATCGCCATCATTACAATACGTAATTCCATTGATGTCTCGAATTTCAGCATGATGGATATGTCCGCACACTACACCATTGAGTCCGCGCCGGCTTGCCTCGGCTGCAACGGCTTGTTCAAAGGAAAGTACGTAATTGACCGCCGTTTTAACTTTATATTTAAGGTATTGAGAAAGCGACCAATAGGGAAGACCGAATCGGCTCCGCAGCGAGGTCAAGTAGCGATTCAACTTCAGTGTAAATTCATAGAGATTATCACCAACATAAGCAAGCCACTTTGCGCACTGAATGACCCCATCAAAATAATCCCCATGGATAACCCAAAATTTCCGGCCATCGATTGTTTCATGAACAGCTTCCTCGACAATTTCAATGCCACCAAAAGAGTGCCCCAAAAATTCGCGTGCAAATTCATCATGATTACCTGGTACATAGACCACTTTGCATCCTTTACGTGCTTTGCGAAGTAATTTCTGTATTACATCATTATGGGTTTGTGGCCAGTACCAACGCCGACGTAACTGCCAGCCGTCAATAATGTCGCCAACCAGGTACAACTGTTCACTTGAGTAGGTTTTTAAAAAATCTAGCAATGCTGAAGCTTGACAGCCCGGCGTACCAAGATGGAGATCAGAAATAAAAATGGCACGAACTTTTGATTTATAGCTTTCTTCTGGATAATCTTCCAATTCGCAATTTAATGCCGAAGCTGCAGGCGGTTCAGTGAGTTGGTTTTGCAAATAATCGTACTGATCGCGCATGCTCACCCCAGAAAGTGTTTACGATAACGCTCAGGCAGATCCTTCATGCGCATTAGCATCGGTAAATCCGCAGTATTAAAATCCGGGTCCCAGGCAGGCATACCTAGCACTTTGGCACCGACTCTTAAATAACCTTTGACCAATGCGGGAGGTTCAATATCAAGCGTCTGGTCTAATTGCTCAACGGGTAAAGGTATGTGTGGAATAACCTGTAATTCTTGACTCGCTAGATGGTTCTCTTTCATTTGCCGCCAGATACTTGCTGCGGCATGTCCCATCCCAATTTGATTACCATTTACCTGCAGATTCATGGGAATGCTGACACAGCCTACAATATCATCTAGCCTATTCTGCGTCATGAACAAAACGAGCGCTTTCCAAAGTGCCAAAATGACGCCGCCCTGACGAAAATCTTTATGAACACAGCTACGACCGATCTCTGCAAGACGCCCGCGCAATGGCTGCAACGCGCGCAGATCGAATTCACTATCACTGTAGAGCTTTCCAGCTAATTTAGCTTGTGCAGGCGTCAATACGCGGTAAGTTCCAATAACCTGCCATGTTTTACGATCCCGCACCAGGAGATGCTCACAATAATCATCGAAGATATCAACATCGTAGCCTGATAAAATCTCAGGGAGGCTCGCGCCCATTTCAGTTGCAAATACTTGGTATCTTAATTTTTGAGCTTCACGCACTTCAGATAAGTGTCTTGCCCATGTTGTCACGATATTGGTCTTATTTTCGCGCGCTGTTGTAGAAGGCCGCCTTAATTCAGGAATGCTGCTTGTGCTATCTCTAAAAAATGAATCTTGCAGCATTTCTGCAGTTGCAATCATCGATTCACTCATTACTGATTCCTCCAAATATAAAGAAATTAAGTTGTAAAACTTATTGAATCGCTTTACATTTTTAACGAATCATGTGATAGCGCTATGTCAGTTTTATGAAATTCTTGTTACCGCTACTGAACCCTTTCTCCTTTTTGATAAAACCTAACCATTTGAGGCAAAAATCTAGGTAAAACATTACTGCTTTTGTAATGTTGAATTCAGCTCAGCTTTTCTTTGAAAAGCTACAAATTGTTCTTAACTCGCTAATGAAAAAAACCCTTACGTATGGCTACACGCGTAAGGGTTTCTCCGAGTAAAAATTGGAATCAACAAACTTTCAGCGATTCATCTGTCTCAAAAAGGGAAGGTCCATTCTTGAGTCCAGTTATCGTTGGCATCCCTAAATGCACCCGCATAGCTAACTGGCTTAAAGAAACTATCGCTCAATGTAGCACCAGCTTGTAATACGGGTGATCCAGCAGCCGGTAAGAAACCATTTAATAGCGGATCTTGCGCTTTGTTTCCAGTTTGTGAATTAAACCAGTCTGCTGTGGATGCAGTAGCGCCACCAGACTCTGCAAAGCTATTCTGACAACTATTCACAAACGAATTATTAATGCTCAATTCGGCTGCTTGACCTACCAAAGCAGATGTTGCTGTTCCATCAATAGTTAAGCAATTTTGAAAACCAGTGAATATCGAATTCCAAATATTCACACCTGTACCACGTCTCAATAAGGCTCCTGAGGATTGTGAAACTGGTGAACCAATAATCGTCATGTTGGATAGAACAGGTTTTGAGCGTGGCGCAACATTGGGGTTATTCTGATTATTATCTGCTTCGATACCATGATCGCCATCGCTGGCTGATTGTTTAATGAGTACGAATTGTGCCTTTCCTCTCCAACCCAACCCCCAATCAAGACTATCATCTTCAACGCTACTTAAAACAATATGTTTCAGATTTGCAGTACCGCCAAATAGCTCGATGCCATCATCCAACCCACGATGAACTTGTATGAACTCAAGCATAGTTCCAGATCCGACAGCATTTAATGTTAGCCCGTTAAGCTCTTCGTCTGGTCGAACAGGAAAGCCAGCAAATAAAATTTGCACATACTTCATGATCCCGCTGCTATCAGTATCATTATTACCACCAGCGAATTCAGTGGTAATCGCTTCATTTGCGATTTCACACACAGCAGTCCCTTCATTACAACCATTAATGCGCGCAAAACCATTTAATACTACACCCCCCCATTCGCCTGCAGCTTGCCCAAGTGGTCCAGTAAAAACAATGGGGTTATCAGGCGTACCTTCTGCAAAGATCTTTGAGCCGCGTCTAATCCAAAGATAATCATCGCCTTGCTGACCAACAATTTTTGTACCTGGATTGATTGTAATCGTCGCATTTTCTGTCTTATCACCCCCAATAAAGACACCACCCGATAAAATCCATTGAGTATTTTTAGTCAAGGTGATGTTGCGATTTCTGATTTCACCGCTCAGAACACAGCTATTCGCAATCGGCCCGGGTGTCGCAAAATCCGGACAGCTCTCAAATTGATTATTAACTAATTGTTCTAACGTAAAACGCAACGGATTGGAGCCTGGAACCAATCTCAATTTAGCGTAAAATTCCGCACCTCCTGCATCGACTGAGGCGATATGAACTGCAGTGGTCGCTGAATCATACACATTGCGCTGCACATTTTTAGCTGGCGCAATCGGCTGTGCATCGATTAAAACGAGCTCATTGCCACTAACGAGTTGTAGCTTGGCACTAAAGAAATTTGATGTTGCACCATCCAACACCTCAACGATCGGTAAATCGACCGTACTATCGGATGGGTTATAGGTCGCTGTTGCCGCTTGCGCATTAATAGTAAATACGCTCATTAAAGCGGCTGTGATAGCGGTTAGTCGGATATTTAACTTACTCAATCTAGTCATAACTTACTTCCCTCATGTATAAAAACTCGAAGGGAAAAGACTAGCAATCAATGATGAACTTAATGTTACAAAAAAATGAAAGATTTGTGACGATCATTATTGAGTAGAGCTATGTTGGCGTAAAATAAAATTCCTTAATAAAGCAGTCGGCACATTTGGTACTTTTTATTGCCGTAATTTTGCGGTAGGTTCTTGATTATTGCTGCTAACATCATTCTGGAAATGAATGAAAGTTTTACAGAATTATAGGGTTAGACATCTCGAAATATGGAAGCAAGCCAACCTGATACCAAGAATCCGATTTGGATCGCTCGAGAAACGCTAAAGCATTTAGCGACCCAACGTATTGCACCTACACCCGATCAGTATGAAGCGATTTACTATCAGATTGCTGGTACAAAGCCACCCAAACATGATTCTTCGCATTCATTAGCTAAAGAGTTATTAGCAATATTGCATGCCCTAAACCTACCTCAAACAGCAAATCGCTATATGGTTGATATCAATTTAGCAGTTGGTAATCAAAATTGGTCGACTGTTGCTCAATCCATTGGTCAGTTAATTCAATCACAAGAACCATCTAATCACCAACTAGAACGATCATGGGAAGAGTTACTGCTCATGCTATGGGATGCCCGGGGAAAAGCGAGCGATGATCATACCCAACGTGATGAATTAGCGTATACCGTAGCACTGTTTTCCGGTCAGCCCGAGAAACTGAATAACGAGCTCAATACGTTAATCACACGCTGGCTGAATGAATCTCACGTAATTCAAACAATTAATCATGAAAATTTTCCTGTCGAAACAAAAGCTACGGATAGCATGGAACAGGAAAATTGCTTAGAAGCGCAATCGCTGTGGCAGCAATGGCAAGCGCTTGTAGTGACTACATTACGCGATGGCCTCATCCCTCGCCTTACTTCCCATCAACATTGGATCGATGAAATTGAATTCATCATCCAGGCAATTGAAACCATTGAACAACCCGAAAATATTGACTGGATACAAAAAAGACTGCGGCAATGTTGGATCCACATGGCGCTGCGCATCGATCAGGAGCAACGATTAATCGATGGGTTATTAAACGTGCTTGCCCTGTTTGTAGATCACCTATCGCTTCAACCTGATCAAGATCCCTGGGTAACACATCAACTTGATAATATTCGACGAAATTTGGCAAAGCCATTAGCGCTTCATCATATTTATGAAGCGGAATCGATACTCAAGGAACTAGTCTATCAGCAAGGTCTGTTACAGCACACCTTGACCGAAGCGCAGCAAACGCTTAAAGCGATGATTTCGGTATTTTTAGAGCGTCTAGGCGTTGTAACAGAAGCAACAGGGGAATTTCAGCACAAGATAGATCACTATACAGAACGTGTTCATCAAACGAATCAAGCTGTTGATTTCAAGTCATTATTAGAAGAGCTGATGGAAGATACTCGTCATATGCAACTCGACATGCTGCGCGCTCGCGACGAATTAGTAAAAACACAGCAACAGGCTGATGTCGCGCAACAGCGCGTCAATGAATTACGACAGCAGTTGCGTCAAGTCAGTGAACAAAATCGCGATGATCGGCTTACTGGCGCCTTGAGTCATCGCGCTCTAGTCGAAACGTTCAGTGCAGAGCAAAATCACATGTCACAAAGCGGTAAGCCATTATGTTTGGCGCTGCTAGATGTCGATAATTTTAGCGAACTTAATACCCAACTAGGTCGACAGGCGGGTGACGATACCCTAACCCACTTGGTACAAGTGATAAAAACCGTGATAAGGGAAAGCGATAGCGTTATTCGGTATGGTTCCGAGGAATTTCTGATTTTGCTGCCCAATACCCCGCTTAGTACTGCAGCGGATTTATTACGTCGATTACAACGTGAATTAACAAAACGCTTTTTTATGAACAACAATAAACGCTTGTTAATAACATTCAGCGCAGGCGTGACTCGATGCCTGCCTGGAGAAAGCCGAGAACAAGCGTTGGATCGCGCTGACTATGCGGTTTTTCTTGCCAGAAAACAAGGCAAGAATCAGGTTGCTGTGATTGAAACCCCGGAAACTTAAATTTGAACGAGCATCAATCGATGTTAAATTTTACTTCCCACAAGTCTAACAAAAGATATTACCCGATTGAATTAGGCAGACTTGCTAACGTAGCCAGACTACCCTTTTTTTTCCTATTCAGTGAAGTGAGCAAAATTAGTTAAGTTAACCTGCTAATATTTCTTCGATGAATCGAACAAATTTGATAGTGAATTGGCCCAGAGTAAAAAAATAAACATTAGAATTAATCCAACACCAACGAGATCCTGAGAATTTTGTGTATTTTCTAAATATTCACTCAAGATTGCCCAAATCATTGAGAGCAAGAATAATGAAATTACAATTTTGATACCTATCCAGCTAAATTTCGGCTTTAGCCAAAGCAAAGCAACCATGGAAAGTATAATAATACGAAAGGTAAGTATAAAGGACCATATATTCTCTGGTGCCTCTGGCGCCTCTGATATCTCTGGTGATGATAGGAAAAACAAAAAAGAAATCAATAACAAAGTAAGTAGGGCTTTGATCGTTATTAAAATTCCGTCTAGCATAATTTTTACACTCAAATTATTTAAATATCGTTATCAGTAACGTCAAAATTAACATGCCACTAAGATCTGAAGTCGAATTTAAATGGTTCCTTATGCAGTTTGTAAAACCCCTATTAGTTTTTTATTTGCAGTATTGTCTTCGTAGTATCCCTTGAGGAAAGTCATCATGTTTACTGGAATTATCGAAGCGGTTGGAACAATTGAGCGAATATCAAGAAATATGAAAGGAGTTAGCTTACAGATTGATTCTGGGAAGCTTGATCTAACGGATGTGAAGGTTGGCGATAGCATCGCAGTCAATGGTATTTGCTTAACGGTTACTCAGCAAAGCAATAATCACTTTGAGGTAGATGTTTCCCATGAAACATTACGCTGCACTATCGGTTTAGAGAACTTGGATAATCAAGTTAATCTCGAAAAAGCAATGCGGTTATCGGATCGTTTGGGGGGGCATTTGGTTAGTGGGCATGTAGATGGGATTGGTAAAATTGTCCAATTTGAGCCAGAAGGAGAAAATTATCGACTGAGCATTCAATCTCCGACCGAATTGCTAAAATATATCGTGGTCAAAGGGTCTGTTACTGTCAGTGGTGTGAGTCTTACAGTTAATCGTATTGAAGGGAGCTATTTTCATATTAATTTAATTCCTCATACGTTAGCAGAAACCAATTTGAAATTATTGAAAGTTGGGGATGCTGTCAATTTAGAAACTGACTTGCTGGCACGTTATGTTGAGCGTTTAATGAATCAATCGATCAATCAAATTTAGGTGCAAATTATGACGATCAGTAGCATCGAAACAATTTTAAGCGATTTTAGAGCAGGCAAAATGGTCATTTTGATCGATGAAGAAGATCGGGAGAATGAAGGTGATTTAGTCCTAGCCGCAGAATTTGTAACACCCGAAGTGATCAATTTTATGGCAAAGTATGGTAGAGGCTTGATTTGTTTGACCTTGACTGAAGAACGTTGCCACCAGCTTAAATTACCCCCGATGGTCACTACCAATCATTCTTCTCATGGAACCAACTTTACGGTTTCGATCGAAGCGGCCAGTGGCGTGACAACGGGTATTTCTGCTGCGGATCGGGCGCGTACTATCCAAGTTGCAGTAAAAAAAGATGCTAAGCCTGAGGATATTGTTCAGCCTGGCCACATTTTTCCACTTAAAGCGCAAAAAGGTGGTGTTTTAGTCAGAGCGGGTCATACTGAAGCTGGTTGTGATTTAGCCCAAATGGCAGGGCTCATGCCCGCCGCAGTCATTTGTGAGATACTCAAAGACAACGGTGAAATGGCA